>CAZBDL010000062.1:0-11752 GCA_964490525.1 uncultured Victivallales bacterium
GCCGCATCCGCGACCATCGCGCCGAAACCCACACCCTAATCGGGAGAGGAATACGATCATGAACGTCGCGTCCCGCCGCACCCTGAGCGCCCTCCTCGTGACTGCCGTGACCTGCACCGCCTTCGCCCTGCTCGCCCAGGAGCCGGCGGCCGCCGAGGCCGCCGAGGCCGCCGCCCCCGCCGGTGGCGGCTCGGTCAGCTTCTTCGACATCATCATCACCAGCGGCCCCATCGGCATCTTCATCTGGATCATGCTCTTCGCCACCTCCGCCGCGACCCTCGGCCTGATCATCGATGCCCTGATCACCATCCGCGCCCAGAAGATCATGCCCCCCGAGCTGATCAACGCCGTCCGCAGCTCCCTCGACGAAGGCGACCTCGGTGCCGCCCTCGAAGCCTGCGAGACCACCCCGGGCGCCCTCGCCAACATCCTCACCGCCGGCTTCAACAACGTCTCCGAGGGCTTCGACGTCATCAACGACTCCGTCTCCACCGCCGCCGAAATCGAGACCGAGAAGCTCATGCAGCGCGTCAACTACCTCAACCTCTGCGGCGCCATCGCCCCGATGCTCGGCCTCATGGGCACCGTCACCGGCATGGTCGACGCCTTCAAGAACCTCGGCAGCATGACCGGCTCCGCCAAGCAGCAGGCCCTCGCCGTCAACATCTCCCAGGCCCTCTACACCACCGCCGTCGGCCTCCTCGTCGCCATCCCCGCCATCCTCGGCTTCACCTTCATCCGCAACAACGCCAGCCGCATCATCCTGAGCATGGAAAGCCTTACCTACGACCTCATCAAGGTCCTGCGCGGGGCCGAGGTCGTCGACGGCGAGGGCGGCGAGTAATCCTCAGGCGCCACCCACACCCGGAGAATCACCATGGCCAAGAAGCAGCGCGCCGTGCAGGACGCCGAGGTGCCGATCTCGGCGATGATCGACATCGTCTTCCTGCTCATCATCTTCTTCGTCGTCACCGCCGCCATCGACAAGGAGATGGAGGACGAGGAGATCAAGCTCGCCAACTCCCCCCACGGCAAGCCGGTCACCAAGAAGGATCCCCGCGCCGTCACCATCAACGTACGCAAGGACGGCACCTACAACATCAACGGCCAGACCATGAACAAGGTTCAGGTCAGCAACGTCCTCAAGAACGCCGCCGCCGAATGGGGCATCGACATCCCGATCATCATCCGCGGCGACGCCTCCGCCCCCCATGGCTACATCAAGGAGGTCATGGAGGCGGTGACCAACACCCAGCTCTACAAGGTCAAGTTCAACGCCATCATCCAAAACCAGCAGCAGTAGCGTTGCCGCCGCGGAGCTCACCATGGCCAAGAAATCCCGCCGCAAGATCGAGGAGGCGCAGGTTCCCCTGTCCTCGATGATCGACGTCGTCTTCCTCCTCCTCATCTACTTCATCGTCACCCAGAAGGAGATCATCGAGGACACCTACCTCGGTGCCGATCTGCCCACCCCGGGGGCCAGCAAGCCGGAGAAGCCGACGACGCTGTTCACCATCGACGTCACCCTCCAGCATCCCGAAAATCCCGAGTTGGATCTCCAGACCTACCATGTCAATGGCCGCCGCTGGAAGTTCGACGACCTCAAGGTCCAGCTTGTCCGCACCGGCGAGACCGACCCCGACCAGACGATCATCATCAACTGCGGCCCGAACGCCAAGCACCGCAAGCTGGTCCAGCTCCTCGACGCCTGCGCCGTCGCCGGCCTGACCAAGCTCAACCTGGTGAACGACGAAAGCATCAAGTTCGATCCCGACCGCTTCCGTTCGTATTACGCCAAATAGCCGATGGAAACCCTGATCATCGTCGGCAATGGCCCGGCCGGCTGCACCGCCGCCGTCTACGCCGCCCGGGCCCGCCTTGAGCCCCTGGTGCTGTCCGGCCCCCTCCCCGGCGGACAGCTCACCCAGACCACCGACATCGAGAACTATCCCGGCTTCCCGGAGGCGGTCAACGGCTTCGAGCTGATGACCCTGCTCCAGCGCCAGGCCGAGCGCTTCGGTGCCCGCTTCGTCCATGGCGGCGTGGCTTCGGCCGCCCTGGTGCCGCGGGGCCCGCAAACGCTGACGCTGACCGACGACTCCGTGCTCGCCTCCCGCGCCGTGATCGTCGCCACCGGTGCCGTCCCACGCTGGCTCGGCCTGCCCGCCGAGGAACGCCTCAAGGGCAAGGGCGTCACCGCCTGCGCCACCTGCGACGGGGCCTTCTACCGCGACGTCCCGGTCGTCGTCGTCGGCGGCGGCGACACCGCCATGGAGGAGGCCATCTTCCTCACCCGCTTCGCCAGCAAGGTCACGGTCATCCATCGCCGCGACCAGCTCCGCGCCTCCAAGATCATGGCCGACCGCGCCCAGGCCAATCCCAAGATCGCCTTCGCCTGGAATTCCACCGTCGATGACATCCTCGG
Organism: uncultured Victivallales bacterium; assembly: GCA_964490525.1. Lineage (GTDB taxonomy): Bacteria > Verrucomicrobiota > Lentisphaeria > Victivallales > CAZBDL01 > CAZBDL01. The sequence goes on from CAZBDL010000062.1 coordinate 2,426, forward strand.
CACCGACGCCGTCACTGGCGTCCGCCTGCGCAACGTCAAGGACAACACCCTCACGGACATCCCCTGCCAGGGCTATTTCGCCGCCCTCGGCCATGTCCCGAGCACGGACGCCTTCCAGGGACAGCTCGCCATGGACGAGGCTGGCTACATCCAGCTCGACGGCACCTCCAGCCGCACCAGCGTCGAGGGCGTCTTCGCCGCTGGCGACTGCGCCGACCACGTCTACCGCCAGGCCATCACCGCCGCCGGCATGGGCTGCCGCGCCGCCATCGACGCCGAACGCTGGCTTGAGGCGAACCCCGCCTGACCGGCCGACCGACCGCCAAGCCCGCTCGCCACCTCTCGGGCCTCAAGGGTTGACCAAGCCCGTCCCGAAAATTCCACGCCCATTCCGTCTTACTTGTAAGAATCGATGCCCGGGGGCAGCCGGGGCGCGGATTGCGCATACCGCCCGTACAGACGGAAACCCGGTCCGGGGTGAAATCCGCCCCCTTGCGCCCGCCACGGCTGGCCACGAGTCCCGAGTCCCGTGGCCCGAGACCCGCGACGTTTCATGGAAGTCAGGCCTGTCCCCCTTGGCAAGGGAGCAGGATCAGCGGATCTCGAATCCGCGGCAGGCGGGATCAAGGGCGGCCGGGGCGACCTCAACGGCGTCGACCCGGGCAGCGGGCGGACCGTGCCCCAACCATGCCACCATGGCCTCGACCTCCTGCTCTTCGCCTTGGATGAAGGCCTCGACCTCGCCATGGCCGAGATTGCGGACATGACCGGCAAGCGAGGGCAGGGTGCGGCTGCGGTCAAGGGCGCAGAACCGGAAGCAGACCCCGGTCACCCGTCCGCTTATCTTCACCCTCACCGCCTTCCGCGCCATCGCCAGACCCTTTCGGGAAGCGTTCGCCCTTCCGCGTTCCGCGTTCCGCATTGGGCATTGGGCGTTCTTCCCCCCGTCAGCCCCGTTGGCGCGGGGGCGGCAGGTGCAGGGCCTCGCCGTGGACGGCATGGGCGGCCTCCATGAAGGCCTCGCCAAGGGTCGGATGGGCATGGATGGCCGTGGCCAGGGCGCGGGCAGTCACCTCCAGGTTCATGGCAGGAGAGGCCTCGGCGATAAGGTCTGCGGCATGTGGGCCGACGACATGGATGCCGAGGATCTGGTCGGTCTTGGCGTCGGCCAGGATCTTGACGAAGCCCTCGGTCTCACCGATGGCCATCGCCTTGCCGAGGGCGGCAAAGGGGAACTTGCCGGTGCGAATCTCGCGGCCCTGCGCCTTGCATTGCTCGGTGGTCAGGCCCAGCGACCCGATCTCCGGCGAAGTGAAGATGCAGTTCGGCACGAGGTCGTCACGGAAGCGCGCGCCCAGATCGCCAGTGGCGTGGTCGGCGGCGACGATGCCCATGGCGCTCGCCAGGTGCGCCAGCTGGATGCGCCCGGTGACGTCGCCGATCGCATAGATGCCCGGGACGCCGGTCCGGCAGGCGTCGTCGACCAGCAGGAAGCCCTGTCCGTCGGTGGCCAGCCCGGCGGCGTCCAGCTCGAGTCCGGCGGTGACCGGGCGCCGACCGACCGCCACCAGCAGATGGTCCGCCGTGAGGGTCTCGCCGCCGGCCGTGCCGGAGACGCCCTTGGCGGTGGCCTTGACGTCCTGGAGGGGCTTGCCGGTGAGCACCGTGATGCCGTCCGCCGCCATGCGCCGACGCAGCAGCCGGGCGACTTCGAGGTCGCACATCGGCAGGATCTCGGGCAGCAGTTCGACGACGGTCACGGCGCTGCCCAGCCGGGCGAAGAGACAGGCGAACTCGCAGCCGATGACCCCGCCGCCGAGCACCAGCAGGCGCTTGGGGATTTCGGCCAGGGCCAGCGCCGCCGTCGAGTCGATGACCCGCGGCGACGACGGCAGGAAGCCGGGCATGGCCGGGGCCGCGCCCGTCGCCACGATGATGCGCCGGGCCCGCAGGTCGACCGCCTTGCCCTTGGCCGGACGGCAACGCACCGTGTCCCGGGAAAGGAAGGCGGCCTCGCCGGCATGGACCGCCACCCCGGACGCCTTCAGCAGCCCGGCGATGCCGTCGCGCAGCGTGCCGACCACCCCGTCCTTGCGCCGTTGCATGGCCGGCCAATCCACCGCCACCTTGCCGCCGACCTGCACCCCGAACTCCGCCGCCCGCTGCACCTGGTGCAGAACGTCGCCCGAGGCGATCAGGGTCTTGGTCGGGATGCAGCCCCAGTTCAGGCAGGTGCCGCCCATGAACTCGCGCTCCACCAGGGCCACCTTCGCGCCCCGCCGCGCCGCCCGCAGCGCCGCCACATACCCGCCCGGACCCGCCCCCACCACCAGGACATCATAGCTCGCGTCCATGATCATTCCCCAAGCTCAAGGGTTCATCGTTTGTCCATGGCCCAAAACATAGCCCGCCTCCCCCCACGATGCCATCCGGCCAACCAGGCACCGACCACACCGTCCCGCCATCTCATGTTTGATTTTTTTTCAGGCGGACTTGACATATGACCGGTAATATGATAATATGACCGGTAACAAGGAGCCGCCATGACTGTCACCATGCAACAGATCGCCGACCGCTGCGGGGTCAGCAAGCAGACCGTAAGCTGCATCCTGAACGGCAAGGGGCATCTGTACACGGCGGCGACGCGCGGGAAGGTCGAGGCCGCGGCCCGGGAGATGGGCTACCGGCGGAACATTGCGGCGGCGGCGGTGGCGCGGCGGCAGCACGGCTGCATCGGGTTGGCGCTGAGCGCGCAGGAGCACAACACCCTGTGGATGGCGGGTCTGTACCTGAGCATTGCCGAGGCGGCGGCGCGGCACGGCAGCCTGGTGATGCTGCTGGAGATTCCGGCCAGCGAGGGCGAGGCCCTCGATTTCTTCCGTGCCTGCGGCAACCTGCCGTGCGACGGGCTGCTGCTGAACTACGTGTACCGCCCGAGGCGGAACCTCCTGGCGGTGCTGGCCGCCTCCGGCAAGCCGGCGGTGTGGATGAACAACCGTTTGGCCAAGAATGCGGTCTACCCCGACGACCATGGCGCGGCCGTTGCCTTGACCCGGCGAGTTCTCGGCTTGGGTCACCGGCGCGTCGCCTACGTGAATGTCGCCGGGGTGCCCCTGGACACCCTTCAGCCCACGCACTACAGCATGGAGGAGCGTTGGCAGGGCTATGTCGAGGCGATGACGGCGGCGGGGGAGAAGCCCCGGATCCTGGCTTCCTGCAAAGAGCCCCACGGCATCCGCAACATGATCCTCACCGCTCGCGAGGCCTTCGCCGCCCCCGACCGTCCAACAGCGGTGATCGCGTATGGCCCGGACGGGGCCGAGGCCATCCTCCATGCCGCGCGCCTGGCGGGGCGGGCGATCCCCGGCGATGTCTCGATCGCCACCTTCGCTGATGCCCGCTCCATCGTCCTGGGCCATTTTCCCGAGACGGCCATCATCCCGTTCGCCGAGATGGGGCGGCAGGCGGTCGAGATGCTCTTCGGGATCATCGCCCATCCGGGCCAGCGTGAGGCGGCACGGCGGCTACCCTACCTGCAGATGCATACCGGCAACCTGCTGGTGCCGCCTGTCCTTGGACCGATGTCGGGTCGAAGCCACTGATAATCAACCTGCAGAGGAGCATGACCATGAAATCCCGCATGACAAGGACCTGGTTCACCTTGATCGAGTTGCTCGTGGTGATCGCGATCATCGCCATCCTCGCGGCGCTGTTGCTGCCGGCGCTGAAGGCGGCCAAGGAATCGGCCAAGCGCATCCTCTGCGTCAGCAACCTCAAGCAACTCGGCATCGGCCAGCTGGCCTACGCCGACGATAACGCCGAATATTTCACCCTGCCCGCCTACAATCCCGGCGGCGGCCTCGGCAACACCTACACCACTCCGCCATGGGATGTGAAGCTCTTCTCCTATGTCAAGATGCGCAATGTCTTCAGCTGTCCGGCCAACGCCAAGAAGCCGAACTCCACGACCTTCTCCATCTCGATGAACTACGAGATCCCGGAGGGGCTGCAGACCATGCCGGTGCTGCTCCGCGGCTACGGGCTGGTCGGCGGCTGGCCGACCGCCCCCGCCGTCCCGTCGACTTTCTTCGGCTTCGGCTCGGACTATGTCTACGTGCACCGGACGACCAAGCTGACCAATCCGTCTGGCACGGCGGTCCTGATGGACTACCACAACATCCGCAACTACTTCTGCAATCCCAGCTATCAGGGCTTCAGCACCGACACCCTCAACCCCATCTATCCGGACGGCAGCGAGGGCACGGGCGTGGACGGTGGCAGCAAGAACGGCTATGTCGGCCTCGAGCGGCATCCCGGCAAGACCGACAACTACCTCCTGGTCGACGGCAGCGTCCAGACCTTGACGCGCAAGGTCGCCATCGGCACCGGCAGCCTCACTGCCTGGCCCTGGGCCAAGGGCGTGTTCTCCATTGCCTCGGGAGATTGACACTCCCTGGTGATTCCAAGCAAGAGGGTATTTGCCATGAGAAGCGCGATGTCTCCGGTCGATCTCTCCGCCTTCCGGTCCGCGGCGACAGGCCGGATCGGCAAGAAGAATGGCGCTGCCGGCTTCACCCTGATCGAGCTGCTGGCTGCGCCAGGCGTAGCCCGCAGGGCGAAGCGTTCGATGAGCTTCACGCTCATCGAACTTCTGGTGGTGATCGCGATCATCGCCATCCTGGCGGCCCTGCTGCTGCCGGCGCTGAAGAAGGCGAAGGAGGCAGGCCAGCAGGCGGTGTGCATGAGCAACCTCAAGCAGTGCGGCGTCGCCATGTTCAGCTACGCCCAGGACTTCATGGACTACGCCCCGGTCCAGTTCGCCCCCGTCGCCTGGACGGGCTGGAACTACTTTCTGGCCGATGGCGGCTACCTGCCCAAGGGCAACGCCCACCTCTGCCCTTCCTTCGCCCCGAGCACCTGGAACGAGTCCGCCGCCGACTTTTCCTGGCAGCGGTCCTCCTATGGCATGGATGTCAACCTTACCGAGGCCAGCATTGCCGACTATCCGCTCATCGCCTACGAGGAGGGTGCCGGCCAATGGTGCAAGTTCCGCAACACCCGCAAGATCGGCAAGACCAGTCGCTATTTCATGATGATCGACAGCGCCATCCCATACTACAAGAAGCAGTCGGTCTGGACCTATCCGGGTGCCGGCACCGGTCAATATGAGTATGGTGTCCATCTCCGCCACAACAACAAGGCCGACGCCGTCTTCTGGGACGGACACGCCAGCGGCACCGACCGGACGGTGCTGCGGACGGAGAATGCCTACACCGCCGGGTATATCGGCACCGCCGACACCTTGGCCCAAGTCAGCCTGTAGCCCAATCCCCATCAAGGAGAATCCCCATGTCCATCCGAAGCCCCCTTCTCGCAGGTGGCGCCATCCTGATCCTGGCGACAGCCTTGTCGGCGCAGGAGAACGTCGTGCGCAACGGCGACTTCCAGCAGGCGGACGCCGACGGCAACCCGTCCGGCTGGCAGTGCGTGCTCAATGAGCGCACCGCCCTGGTCGTCGAAGGTGGCAACCGCTGGCTGAAGGTCTCCCAAGGAGGATCCGCCACCCAGAAGCTCTCCCTGGCGCCCGAATGGCGCTGGCTCTACATCGGCGCCCGGATGAAGGCCCGCAACGTCGTCCTCGGCGAAAACTCCTGGAACGACGTCCGCCTGAACTGCTACTACATCGCGCCGGGTTCCGACAAGAACCACTACACCAGCATGCCCCTACTCAAGGCCGATGCCGCCTGGAGCGAGATCGGCGTCGTCTCGACCATTCCCGCGGAGGCCGGGGTCGACACCCTGGTGATCCAACCGACCATCCTCTGCGAGGGTGAGGCCGGCTTCGACGACATCGTCGTCATCCCCCTGGCCAGCGAGGCCGAGATGAAGCAGCGGCTGGGCCGGATCATGGCCGCACAGTTGCCCCGCCTGGTGAACGGCACGTTCGCGGCGGGATCGTTCAAGGAACTCGCCGCCAACGGCTTGCCGAAGGACTGGAACATCAATGCGCCAATGGCGGCGAAGATCGAGCCGCTCGGTGCAGTCAACGCCCTGGTCCTGACCAAGGCCACAGGCGGCCAGAACCTCAACGCCGTCGCCAAGCTGAAGCTTGGGCCCGGTTGCAAGAGCGTCCGCATCCATGCCCGCGCCGCCGGCCAGGGCATCGTTCCCGGCGCCGAATCCTTCCATGTCGCCAAGATCCAGGTCCTCTTCATGGACTACGCGGGCACCAAGGTTACCGAGGGGTGGCCCTGCCTAGCGATGATCCGCGAGGGGAATGTCGACTGGCAGGACTACGAGGTGACGGTGCCCGTCCCCGCCCGCGACGACTGCTACCTCGCCATCGACATCATGCTCTGGGCCGCCGCCGGCACGTACAAGATCAGCGACATCCAGGTCGAACCGGTCATGTAGTGTAAACGCATCATATTGCCCTGGAGAAAGATCCATGAAATTCAGATCCTTCCTGTTCGCCGCGTCGCTGGCGGTCGCCCTGCCGCAGTTCGCCACGGCCCAATCGGCCGTCAACCTCGACACCGAAGTCTTCCAGCCAGGCCAGTTCGACACGATGCCGACCGGCGCGCGACCGGCCGACTGGGCGTTCTCCCCGACCGATGACGTGGCCATCGTCGAGGAGAACGGCCTCCGCTTCCTGCGACTGCGCAATCCAGACGGCAGCAAGACCCTCTGCGGCCGCCTGAAGGTCCGCATCCCGGCCGATTGGGAAGGGGTGCGGGTCGAAGCCCGGGCCCGGGCGAAGGACATCGTCCTCGGGGCCGAAGTCTGGCACCAGCCCAAGACCCAGGTGTTGTTCTACGACAGCAAGGGCACGAAGCTGACCGACGGCTGGCCGAACGTGGCCGGGTTCCGCAACGACGCGGACTGGCAAGAAAGCACCGTCACCCTGCCCAATCCGGGCGGGGATGCGCTGCTGAGCTTCGAATTGGCGATGTTCAGTTGCAGCGGAATCTACGACCTGGCCTGGATCAAGGTTCAGCCGGCGGTCATGCGCGGCTTCCGGACGGATTCCGCCGGACGGCCCGACTGTTGGGGCAAGGAACCTGTCGAGACGCTCAGCCCCGTGCGCGGCCGGATCGTCCTCAACGGCCCGTGGCAGTTCGTTCCAGCGGCAGGCGGCCAGACCCGGCCGGATGCCGATGCCCTCGGCCTGATCTGGGTGCCCGGCTCGTGGCGGAAGGACGGGTTCGGCGGACTCATCGAGCGCGGCAAGGGCACGCTCTGGGAAGGGTATGACGGCAACCAGCTCGCCACCGCCTGGTACCGGCGCGAAGTTCGCATCCCGGCCCAATGGCAGGGGCGGGCCGTGATCCTCGACCTGATCCGGGTGAGCACCGATGCCGAGGTCTTTTTGGACGGCAAGAGCCGCGGCCGGGTCGAATGGCCCGGCGGAACCGTCGATCTCGGCCCGGTCGCGCCCGGAAATCACCGGCTCGACATCCTGGTCAACGCCACCCAGACCGCGACCGAGGACTGGTCGCTGATGGGCATCGAGGCTGGGCAGGTCCACAAGACCGAGGCCACGCTCAGCACCCGCGGCATCATCGGCGAGGTCTTCCTCGAATCGCGCCCCAAGGGCGCCCATGTCAGTGATGTCTTTGTCCAGACCTCCACCCGCAAGAACGAACTGAAGTTAACCGTCGAGGTCAGCGGCATCGCCCAGGCTGGCGAGGTCAAGTTCACCGCCGCCATCGTCGACCTGGCCGATGGCCAGCGCGTGAAACGATTCGAGACGACCCGCAACGTGGCCGCCGCCCCCGTGCAAACCCTCGACCTGGCCTGGACGTGGGACGATCCCAAGCTCTGGGATCTCGACCAGCCCAATCTCCACCGCGTCTTCCTGCAGGCCAAGGGCCCCGGCCTGGACGACATCTACGGCCAGACCTTCGGCTTCCGCGAGTTCTGGGTCGACGGCCGCAAACTTTTCCTCAACGGCAGCGAGTTTCGCCTGCGGCCCGATCTCGCCCCCGACCAGTGGGGTGCCACCGGCAGTTCGCCCATCGAGATCGCCGGTGCCATCAAGGGGATGCGCGCCGTCGGCTTCAACTTCGCCGAGCTTTGGCCCTGGGACCATGACAAGCGCGGCGAAGCCCACTTCCGCGACATCTGGGCGGAGGAGGCCGACAAACTCGGCTTCCCCATGGCCGGCGTCGTCTTGTCCGTCAACGCCTACATCGTCAACTTCGCCAGCTGGTCGGTTCACTGGGACGCCGGACGCCGCGCCACCTACGAGGCGCGGATGTCCCGCGAACTGCGCCGCTACCGCAACCATCCCTCGATTGTCGTCTGGTCGACCTCCGCCAATTTCTTCGGCCAGCAGCAGGACCAGAACCCGCGCTACATCGGCATGCGCGACTACTACGGCAAGGTGCCGCAAGCCATGGCCGGCAAGGAGGCGATGGAGATTGTCCACAAGCATGATCCGACCCGCCCGGTCATGACCCATCACGGCGCCGACGTCGGCGACATCCACACCTGCAACCACTACCTCTGCATGATCCCCCTCCAGGAACGCGAGGAGTGGCTCAGCCACTGGTCCGAGAAGGGCCAGATGCCCTACCTCGCCATCGAATTCGGCACCCCCCTCTTCCCCACCTTCCACCGCGGCCGCTGCGGCTATGGCGACAGCATCCAGACCGAACCCCTCTACACCGAGTGGGAAGCCGCCTATTTCGGGCCCGCCACCTATGCCCGCGAGACGGAGGAATACCGCCGCCGCATCACCGGCGCCTTCCAGGGCGGACAGCTCTATGGCAGCTACCATGCCGACCGTACCCTCCTCCGCCAGCCGCTCTTCCAGGATCTTCAGAACCTCTTCATCCGCAACACTTGGCGCGCCTGGCGCACCTACGGGGTGACCGGCGGCATGCTCCCCTGGGAAAATTCCAGCCGTTGGCAGACGGAATCGAACGACGAAAGCCCGGCTCCCCCCTACCGGGCCGGACATCGCGGCATCTACAGCGCCAACGTCCGCAAAACCCAGACCGAGCGCTACGCCTCGGCCGCAGGGTGGGAGGAACTGCCCTCCGGCACGACCCTGCGCGAGGTCAACGGCGAATTCCTCGCCTGGATCGGCGGCGGCAAGACCTTCACCGACAAGACCCACAGCTTCTTTCTCGGCGACCGCGCCGAGAAGTCCCTGATCCTGCTCAACGACGCCCGCACCCCCCAGCCCTTCACCTGCCGCTGGGAAGCGACGGTCGCCGGAAAACACATCGCTGGCGGCGAAGAACAGGGTGAATTGGCTGTCGCCGAGACCCGGCACCTGCCGGTCGCCTTCGACCTTCCCGCCGATGTCGCCGACAAGGC
>CAZBDL010000063.1:0-3348 GCA_964490525.1 uncultured Victivallales bacterium
AAGCGCGGCATTGTCGGCCCCCCGCCCGCCAGCGGCGGCGCCAACCGCGAGATCCTCGTCGACCTCGACGCCGATGGCGCCTGAGCGCCCGGCCGGGGGCGGACGGGGAAAGTCAGCCTTCGCGGTATGCCGGTTTCGCCGAAACTGGCACGGCCCCCGATGGCGTCCGCGCCCAGCATGCCGACACCCCGAGGCGCTTTCGGCGAAAGCGCCATACCATCGGACGCCACCTCCCGCGCCACTTTCGGCACCAGCGCGGCGCTAGAGGAGGCCTTCTTCCTGGAAGCTGAGGTGGCGGTCGGTGCCGATGATGACATGGTCGAGGAGGCGGATGTCCATCTGGGCGGCGGCGGCCTTGATGCCGCGGGTGAGGCGCAGGTCGTCGGCCGAGGGCGTGCAGTCGCCGCTCGGATGGTTGTGGGCGAGGAGGATGCCGGTGGCATGGTGGCGCAGGGCGCTGCGCAGGAGGTTGCGCGGATAGACCACCGCCTGGTCGTCGGTGCCCTCGGCCGTCAGCTCGTCCGCCAGGCGGCGGTTCTTGGTGTCCACGAAGAGCGTCAGCATCGCCTCTTCGCGGCGCCCGGCGAGGCGGATGCGGGCATACTCGGCGACAGCCTGGGGACAGTCGAGCAGATCCTTGTTGGAGAGGCCCTGGGCATGGAAGCGTCCGGCCAGTTCGCGGACGAGGGCGACGAGGGTGGCGGCCTGGGGCCCGACGCCAGCGACCGCGGCCAGCTCGTCGGCGGGCGCGGAGAGGACGCCGGCGAGGGTCCGGAAGCGGGCGAGGAGCGCCTTGGCGAGGGGCTTGACGTCGCAGCGGGGCAGCGCATGGGCGAGGAGCAGCTCGATCAGCTCGTAGTCGGGCATGCCGACGCCGCGGCTGTCGCAGAAGCGCTGGCGCAGACGCTGGCGGTGGCCAGCGTGGGGCGAAGTTGGATGCGGGCCAGACGGTGCCTTGGGCATATCGATCCCCTCCCCGGGATAGGTTGCGAGCCTAAGCCATGCCGCGGCATGCTCACCGCGTCAGCACCGCCAAGGTCTCGAAGTGGGCGGTGCGCGGAAACATATCGAAGAGCTGGAGCCAATGCAAGGCATAGCCATGCGCGGCGAGGATGCACAGGTCGCGCGCCAGGGTGTCGGGCGCGCAGGAGACGTAGAGCAGGAGCGGCGGCGGCGCGGCGAGGATCGCCTCGCGGACCTGGGGGGCGAGGCCAGCACGGGGCGGATCGACCAGCAAGGCCCCGTCCGGACGGGAGGCAAGCATCCTGGGCAGGGCCGCCTCCGCGGTCGCGGCGAGGAAGCGGATGTCCGCACGGCCATGGGCGCGGGCATTGTCCAGGGCGGCGGCGATCGCCGAACGGTCGCTGTCGATGCCGCAGATCTCGCCGACACCGGCGGCGGCGGCGGCCAGGGCGAACACGCCGCACCCGCAGTACAGGTCGATGAGCCGGGACGGGGCCTGCTCGCGCAGAACGGCCTCGACGGTGCGGGCCAGGGCCGCGCCAACCGGTGGATTGACCTGGAAGAAGCCGCCGCGCGGCACCGCCACCTCGCCGTAGGGCGTCGCCTCGCGCAGCCAGGTGTCGTTGCGCTGGGCCCGGCCAGGCCAGCAGACGACCCCGTCGCGCTCCGTCCGCCGGAAGGTCCAGGAGCGCCCGGGATGAAGGCGGCGGCGGAAGGCGGGATCGGCGCGCAGCGCGTCGAGTTGGGCGGCAATCTGCGGATGGACCAAAGGACAGGACGGCACATCCAGCACCGTCCGGTTGTCATGCCCGAAATAGCCGAGGACCGGGCGACCGTCGTCGGTCCGCGCCGCATGCAGCACCAGCTTGTTGCGGTAGCCGAGCGGCGCGAGCGAGGCGACCGGGGCGTGCCAGGCGACCTCGGACACCGCCATGCCGCCGACCCTCGCGACCAGGTCCTGGAGCTGCCGCGCCTTGCTGGCCAGCTCGGCGTCGGCGCGCAGATGCTGGTAGGCGCACCCCGGGCAAGCAGCGGCAGGATCCTGGGTGTCGGCCGTCCCGCCCAGGGCCAGCGGACAGGCTGGCGCAACCCGCTCGGGCGAGGCCGCCTCGATCCGCACCAGCATGGCCTGGGCGTAGGACTTGCGGTCCCGGCCAACCTCGACGGACACCCTCTCCCCCGGCAAGGCCCCGGGCACAAAGATCACCTTGCCGTCGCGGCGCGCCACCCCGGCCCCGCCAAAGGCCAAGGTGTCGATGGTCACGGAAAAGACGGCTTCCTGTTCGGGGGCGGGCTCGGACATCGGTGCGGCTCCGTGGTGGCAGGGGCAAGGTGGCCCATACCATACCGGCCCGGGCGGCATTTGCCATCGCCGCCAGGACAGGTTGTGTCGGGGACGGCGGAGGATTATATTCGTCGTCGAGCCGTGGATTTACCCCTCAAGGGCAAGGTGGCGTGATGCTGGGACAGGAAGCCATTCCGACCATTGATCCTGACGACGACGTGATTCGTGACATCGTCGGGAGGATTGTCGCCGCCGTCTCGCCGAAGCAGATCATCCTCTTTGGTTCGGCGGCACGGGGGGGGGCCACGCCACAAAGCGACATCGACATCCTCGTCGTCAAGGAATGCCGTTCGCGACGAGATGTGACAGGAAGAATCTACCTGTCGCTCATCGGCGTGGGAAGGGCGGTGGATGTGGTCGTGGCGACCCCGGGAGATGTCGAGCGTTACGCCAACAGCCCCTGCATGGTGCTATGCCCAGCCTTGAGCGAGGGAAAAACCATCTATGCGGCATGAACGGCATGCGCCCGACAGTCCCTGGGAATGGCTAAACCGGGCTGGCAGCGACTTGGTCATCGCCCGGTCTCGCCTGGAAGGCGCATATCTCGAGGACTTGTGCTATCATGCCCAGCAGGCGGCCGAGAAGGCGATGAAGGCCGTGTTGCTTCACCGCCGTGGCACATTCCCCTATATCCACGACCTGGCCGAATTGGTGAACCAGCTGCGTCAATCGGGTCTTGAGGTGCCTGCGGCGGTTATCGAGGCGGTGACGTTGACAGAGTTCGCCGTCGCCGGTCGATATCCTGGCTTTGACGAACCTCTGTCCATCGACCAATGGCAACATGCGGTGACGAAGGCGGAAAAGACGCTGGAATGGGCAAGGAAGTCGATTCCGGGAGCGGATTTGGCGTCTGAAACGTAGCCCAGGGAAACGGGAATTGCCATGGCGGAGAATGACCGGCGGGTGCTGCATCTGATTTCGCAGGCGCATCTTGATCCAGTGTGGCTGTGGCCGTTGCGCGACGGCATCGCGGAGGCGCTGACGCGCTTCCGCGGGCTGCGCCCGGGCATGCGCGTCTCCCTGCCCTCGCTGCGAATAGA
>CAZBDL010000063.1:3358-11749 GCA_964490525.1 uncultured Victivallales bacterium
GGAGGCGCTGACGACGATGCAGAGCGCGGTGGACCGCGCCAAGGAGCATCGCGACTTCCGCTTTTGCCGCTCCTCGGCGACGACCTATCGTTGGGCCAAGGCGATGGATCCGCGGCTGTTCCGGGCGATCCGGCGGCTGGTGCGTAAAGGGCGCTGGGAGATCGTCGGCGGCTGGGTCGAGCAGGCGGACTGCAACCTGCCCTCGGCGGAGAGCTTCCTGCGCCAGGCCTTGTATGCAAAAGCCTTCTTCACCAAGGAGTTTGGAGAAACCTGCGAAATTCGCACCGGCTACAACGTCGACTCCTTCGGCCACAGCGGCGGCCTGCCGCAACTGCTCCGCCAGGCCGGCTTCGACAGCTATGTCTTCATGCGCCCCGACCCCTACGACAACCCGGCCTATCCCCTGCTGTTCTGGTGGGAGGGGGCAGACGGCTCGCGGGTGCTGACCCAGCGCATCCCGGGGTGCTATGCCCAGTCGTATGGGGCGACCGACGACGACCTGGAGCAGGCGGTGCGGACGGCGGCGACGGCGAACTTCTCGCCGGGCTTCCGCAACGGGGCGATGTGGTTCGGGGTGGGGAACCATGGGGGCGGGCCGACGCGGGCGCACCTGGCACGCATCCGCCAGCTTCAGAAGGACATGTCCCTGCCGGAAATCCGCTTCAGCACCCTGGCGGAATACTTTGCGGCGGTGCGCGGCGAGCCCGCCTTCGCGGATCTGCCGACGGTGCGGGCCGAGCTTCAGTTCAACAACCGCGGCTGCTACGCGGCGAACGGCGAGACGAAGCGCCTGCACCGGCGCGCGGAAAAGGCACTGTGGACAGCGGAGAGCCTGCAGGCGATGTCCGGGCAGGCCGACCCGCGCGAACTTCGCGAGGCCTGGTGGCGGCTGCTGCTGAACGAGTTCCATGACATCCTGGCGGGCACCTGCGTGGCCGAGGCCGAGGAGGAGATCCGAAGCCGCTTCGGGGCGGTGCTGACCGAGGCGAACGAGTGCGCCGACCGGCGGCTCGCCCTGATGGCCCGCCGGGTCGACACGCGCCGGGAGCCCGGGAGCGTGCTCTTCGCCGCCAATCCCCTGCCCTGGGCGCGCACCGCGCTGGTCCAGCTCGACACCTTCATGACGCCGCACAACCGGGTTGAGATCACCCATCTGGAGACGGCGGACGGCACGGCCATCCCGCTGCAATGGCAGCACCCCGACGCCAACTTCGGGCCTTGGGGTCTGCCCTGGGGCAAGCTGACGGCGGCGGTGCCGCTGCCGGCCGGCGGCTACCGCGTCTTCCGGGTGGCGACCCGGCCACTGGCGGGGCCGCCGCCGCCAACTGTGCCGCCCGCGCCGTCGATGCCGCCACCGGCCCAGGCCCTGGATTCGTTCCGGGCCGGGGCAGGCGAGCTGCTGGCCGGGCCGCTGGGGCTGGTCGTGATCCGCGACACCGGCAGCACCTGGGGCCACGGGGTCACGGCCTATGGCGAGGAGGTCGGACGGCCCGAGCCAGTATCGGTGGGGGTCCTCGCGGACGGCCCGGTCGTCTCGGTGATCCGTCAGAAATGGCGCTGGCAGGCTTCGGAGATCTGGCTCGACGCCATCCGCCATCCCCATGCCCCCGCGGCGGTGGAATTGCGCTTCCGGATCAACTGGCAGGAGCGTCGGCAACTGCTGAAGCTCGAGCTGCCGACCCGTCTTGGAGACGTTGCCGTCCATGCCCGCATGCCGGGCGAGGTCGTGCACCGCCAGCCCGGCGGCAACGAGGAGCCCTGCCAGGACTGGGTGGCCCTGGACGGCCGGGTCGACGGCTGCGAGGCAACCCTGGCGCTGATCCACCAGTCCAGCCACAGCTATGCCGTCGCGGAGGGCGTCCTGCGCCAGATCCTGGTGCGCGGCGTGCCCCATGCCGAGCATCCGCCGTTCGGGTACTCCGACGATGCGAATGTCGCCTTTCTCGACCAGGGCTGGCAGGAGCGGCGTTTCCTGCTGGTCGGCGGCGAAGGAGCCTGGCAGCAGCTCCATCTCGACCGCCGGGCCGCCGAGTTCCTGGTTCCCGCCGCGACGATGCTCGATTCCGGACATCCCGGGCGCGAGCCCTGGGAGCGCTCGGCGCTGGCGGTGGGCCCCGAGAGCATCGCCGTGCTGGCGGTCAAGCCCGCCGAAGACGGCAAGGGCACGATCCTGCGCCTGCAGGAGACCGCCGGGCGCGCCAGCGAGGCCCGCGGACAATGGCAAGGCCATGCCTTTGCCGTCCCGCTCGGCCCGTGGCAGGTCAAGACCATGCGCCTGGCCATCGCCGACGGCGTCCTGACGGCGACCGAGACCGATGCCCTGGAGCGCTAAACCCCTCCCCCAGCGGGGCATCCTCGGGGCCGCGCGCGCCATGCCGCTGCGCCGGGACGATCACCCCAGGGCCTGGCGCAGGATGCGGCGGCGAAGTCAAGGCGGCCGGGGGCGATCCTTGGGGTCAGCGGCCCGTGGGCAGGCAGAGGGCGACGAGGTCATCGACATGGGCGGTGGCGAGGGCCTCGACGGTGTCGGCGGCGCCATAGTAGATCTTGACCTCGCCCGAGTCCTCGAGGATCATGCCCCCGGGGAAGATGACGCTGCCACGGAAGCCCTTGACCTCGTAGTCGGCCTCGCTCGCCAGGAGGGGCTCGGGACAGAAGCCGACGACGCGGGTCGGCTCCGCCAGGTCGAGGAGCATCAGCCCGCCGAAGTATTCCTTGTGCCAGGCCTGCTCCCAGGTGTCCAGGCGGCGCTCCGACTTGTGCACCGCATGGATCGTGGTCAGCCAGCCCTGCGGGGTCTTGACCGGCGGCGCGCCCGGCCCGATCTTGCAGTTCGCATAGGCCACGTCCTCCACCCCGAGGACGAGCTTGGCGTCGCCCCAGTGGCGCAGGTCGGGGGAGGCCGACGCCCAGAGGTCGAAGCGCTCCTGGTAGCCGCGGCTGTACTCGGGGAACGGACGCTCCAGCCGCAGGTAGCGGCCGCCGACACGCTCCGGGAAGAGAACCAGGTTGCGGTTGTCGGGCGTGGTCATGGTCAGGATCTGGTAGCGGTCGAAGTCCTCGGTGACCAGGATGCCGCCGCAGACCCCGTGGCGGGTGTCGGCCGCAAAGCACATGTGGCACTTGCCGTCGATCACCGTCAGCCGCGGATCATAGATGCGGTTGATCTCGTCGGTCGCCAGTTGCAGCCACGGGCGGGCGGCTGGCTGCCAATGGACGCCGTCGGCGCTGGTGGCGATCCCGAGATTGGTCCGGAACGACTGCGGGCGGGCGCGGAACTCGGCCTCGCTGACCCCGTGGTCGTTACGGAAGACCATGACGTAGCGGCCCTGGTACTTCGTCACGCCGGCGTTGAAGACCAGGCTGGACGGGTAGCGCAGGTCGCCGGGCGAGAGCACCGGATTGCCCGGATGCCGGTGGATCACGTCCTGGGGATGCTTGGCCATGGCATGCTCCGGTGTTTGATCGATGCGCAATTCGGCTAGACCTGAAGGCCAAGGACGAAACCTTCAACCTTCAGCCTCCAGCCTCCAGCCTTCAGCCTTCAGCCTCCAATGGACAATGTTGTTTCGAATTTTTAATTTTTAATTTTTAATTTTTAATTTCGAATTTCGAATTTTCAATTTCCCCTCCCCGCTTGGCGGGCCTGGGCCGGGGGCCGGGCTTCTCCTAGGGGACTGCGACCTCGTCGATGACGATGCCGACGGGGTAAGCGTAGCTGTCGTTGCCGAGATAGGAGGCCTGGCCCTTGACGACGATGCCGCCAGCGGCGTTGACCTTGTCCTTCTTCTTGGCCAGGGCCTCCCATGCCTTGTGGGCGGCGGAGCCGTTGAGCAGGTAGCCATAGGCGGCGTCGCGGGTGGGCTCCTTCTTGCCGGGGGCCAGGAGCATGACGCAGGTGTAGTTCTCGCGCGGGGCCCCGGGGAGCAGCCAGCTCATCGCCTTGCTGCCGATGCCGGCCGGGAACTGGACGGGGGTGGCTTGCAGGTCGCGGATGCCAGCCGCGCCCTTCTTGAACGAGTCGAAGGCGATGTCCGCGTAGCTGCCGGTCGCCGCCGCCACCGCGCCGCCCTCAGCCGCCCCCGCCCCCGCCGCCGTGGCCGCGCCGGTCGCGCTGCGATAGTCGCGGAACGGCCCGGCGACCTGCGGCCCGCGGTTCGGCAAGCCCGAGACGAGATTGGGAATGACCTTGTCCAGCGGATATTCCATGCCCCAGTTGCTGCGCGGCGACCCGGGCTCCGCCTGCAGCGGCAGGCCGACGCTCCGCCGCCACTCGTTCATGAAGTCCATCTTCAGCTTCCCCGGGGTCGAGGCCACGAAGTTCGAGAACTTCTCGAAGTAGTCCTTGTCCGGCATCAGCTTCGGGTCGACCTCGGCATTGCCGCCGGATTCGGCCAGCATGTAGTCGCCGGGATTGGCGTTCAGGTCGGCCAGATCCTCCGGCTTCCAGGCCAGCAGATTCTTGCCGTCGCCGTCCAGGTACTTGTAGTAGCCGCCCTGCGCCTGGAAGAAGACGTTGTCCTTCATGACCGTCTCGTCGTTGCCGAAGCCGTTGCAGACGGCGAAGCCG
Organism: uncultured Victivallales bacterium; assembly: GCA_964490525.1. GTDB lineage: Bacteria > Verrucomicrobiota > Lentisphaeria > Victivallales > CAZBDL01 > CAZBDL01. The sequence goes on from CAZBDL010000063.1 coordinate 7,929, forward strand.
GCCTCGTCGCCCTCGGTCTGGGCGAAGGCAAAGATGTTGTTTTCGAGGATGGTCTGGCCCTGGCGGCCGACGAAGACGGCCATGCCGCCGCCCTTGCCCGGCTGGAACCAGCAGAAGGCGACGGTGCAGTTCCTGATCCTGACGACGCTGTCGGGCTGGGCGGAGCGGGTGGCGATTCCGCTGTAGAAGGTGTTCAGCACGAAGGTGTTGCTGATCTCGTTCTGCTCGCCCTTCCAGACGCAGTAGATGCCGTCGCCATAGGGGTTGAGGAGGATGCAGTTGCGGATCGCGAGGTTCGCGCCGTTGATCTGGAAGAGCGAGCCGTGCCAGCTCTTCTTGGCGTTGATCTTGCCATCGTCGTAGTAGGCGTTGCGCGACGCGGAGTTGAGCACGAAGCCGTCGATCGTGAAGCCGCTGTGGTCGGTGCCGCTCTTGCCCTCGACGATCCCCTCGCCCAGGCCCATGGTATCGCCCCGGTAGTCCCGGGCGCGCTCCAGGATGGTGAAGTTCCGGAAAGGATCGCGCCCCGAAAAGTCCGCGGCGTAGCCGCCGACCAGCGTCAGGTTCGGGGTCTTGACGGTGAAGTTTCCGGAGCCGCCCTTGCCGTTGTAGGTGCCCTGGGCGACGTGGATGACGTCCCCGCGGACCGCGCGCTCCATCGCCCGCCACAGCTCTCCCGCCGGGCTGCCCGGCGCGCTGCCGTCGCCCGTCGCCCCCGCTCGCACATAGATGTCCGCCGCCGAGGCCGTCCCCGCCAGCATCCCGAGCAGCGCCATCCCCATCCCCCTGAGCATCGTCCTGCCGATCATCGTCCGTCTCCCGTCGTAAGGTTGCCTCCGGTCCCGTGGTGCAGAAGATAACCTCCAAGGACATGCCGTCAACTGGAGGCTGACGTTCCGGCCCGGACACGACCAGATGCCTAGCGCATTCGGCGGCCATCTGCCGCATTGCGCGAACTTCGGCGAGAAGTAGATTATGGGACAACATCGGAAAACCACGGATGGGGAGAACTGCGATGCTGAGCAAACGGCTGGGCTGGGTCATAGGGGCGGCATGGCTATCGATCGGGGCGCTGCTCGCGCAGGACGAGGAGGGGGGATCGAGGCTTTGGCGCCCCTTCCGGTATCCGCAAGAGGAGACCCCGGCCGTCAACCGCGAGGAGGCGGGTGCGCCAGCCATCGGCGAGAACTGGGTGGTGCCCCGCCTGGGCATGGAATTCATCTGGATCCCCTCGCTGAGCGCCTGGGTCGGGAAATACGAGGTGACCAACCAGGAGTACCGGAGCTTCAAGCCGCGGTACGTCGGGCAGAACTTCAATCTCCTGTCTCTGAACGACGACCGCCAGCCGTTGGTGAATGTGAACCATGCCGACGCCACGGCCTATGCCGAATGGCTGACCCAGCGCGAGCGGCGGGCCGGTCGGCTTCCCGACGGCTACCGCTACCGCCTGCCCACGGCGCTGGAATGGACCGCCTGCTGCCAGTGCGGGGAAGAGCGCACCTACCCTTGGGGCAACGGGATGCCGCCCAGGCGGGGCAATTACCACGGGGTGGAGGGGGCCGGCTCCTGGGGCAAGATCAACGGCTACAACGACGGCTTTCCGGTCACCTGTCCGGTGGAGCGGAGCGGCGAGAACGAGTGGGGGCTCTACGGCGTCGGCGGAAACGTCTGGGAAATCACCATCAAGACCGCGAAGGGCATGGCGTTTGACGCCTGGCGCGGCGGCTCGTGGGCCAACTATCACCCCTACCATCTCAACGCCTTGTGCACCTACCGGTTCGATGCGGCGGCCCGGCGCCCCGATGTCGGCTTCCGCCTGGTCCTGTCCCACGTCAAGTAGCGGGCGAGGCCGGCCGCTGGCGCACGGATGGCCCGTGGCGGGTCAGTCTGGTGTGGGTGGATGTGGATGCGCCAATGCGGAGATTGGCGTTCCCGGGCTCGCGGCTACGCTGGATTGAGACAGCGAGGGGTGCCCTGCCCACACAAGGCTGTCCGACTATGGATGGCCCGTGGCGGTCGCTTGACAAGTCCCGGATCGGCGGGTATTGCTTACCGCAGGGTTGAGATGGCACACAAGGGCAGCCAGGCGGCGGACGCCTGTAGCAAAAGGGGAGACAGCCGATGGGCATTTCCGCGCTCGAGCATCACCTGGCCATGTATTCGGCCACGGCAGGGGCCGTGATCCTGGGCGGGGCAGCCGCCGAGGCGGCCATCCAGCATGTCGACCTTGATCCCGACATCGTCCTGAACATTCCCGCCGTGCAGATGCTGGACATTGACGTCGACGGCGTCCTCGACCTGGGCTTAACACTCTTCAACACGACCGGGGCGTGGAACACCAGCACCACGGGCTCGGGCTCGACGGCGATTCGCCATCGGACGTATGGCAAGGTCAGGGGTGCGGTCTCCATGCAACCGATGATCTCGGCAAGCGGCGCCAACCACATGCTCGTCAAGGCAGGGTCGTTCGTCACCACCTCCGGAGGCGGCAGCGCCTTCCAGTACCGCCAGGCGGCCGCCATTGTCCACAACGGCCTGATTTCCTCGGGCATTGGCCAGGGAACCGCCCAATGGGGCATTCCCGCCGCCCGGGCGGCCTTCAACCGACTCAATGCCGTTGGCCGTTCGGCCCATACCACGGGAGGTGGCTGGGGCCTGACCTACAGCAACACCGTCTCCACTCTTTCCGGCCCCTGGCTGGGACAGGCCGGGCGTCATGTGGGCATGCGCCTGAGGGTGGGCGGCGATGTGCATTTCGCCTGGGTGCGGCTGACGGTGAACGCCGACAGCACCCAGGTGACGATCCACGACATGGCCTACCAGGACCGCGCCGGCACCCCGATCCTGGCAGGCGACATCGGCAACTGCATTTCCCAGAACCGCCTTTTCGCGGTCTCAGCCAACGACGCCAGCATTCCCGGCGGCGACTTCAACGCCAAGCCCAAGGTGTCGGGCATCTACACCGACCGGATCTCGGGGAAGGAAAAGAAGGCCACGGCCAAGGTCATGAGCCAAGTGCCGGCCCCCACCCTGGACTGCGAGTGGGGCAAGCGGATCGCGCTGTGGAACAAGGCCGGGCTGAAGGAATCCTACAAGATCGGGAACGGGGCGCTCGTCTACCTGGCCGCCAACCCCATCTTCCCGTTGCCGGTCGACCTGCGGCTGGACAGCAAGGACCGGGTCGGGCAGGCGGACATCGCGGACGTGGATCTCTATCCGCCGCAGATCTCCGCCATCTACGACCAATTGGGCCAACGCGTCCGGCATGCCCAGGCGGGAAGCCAGATCACGGTGATCGGCAGCCACTTCGGCAAGAAGGCCCCGAAGGCCTGGATCGAGTACACGGCCAATGGCGTCATCAAGATGCTGAAGCTGAAGCTGGTGCGGCGGCGCCACCTGGACCTCAAGGGGGTGCCGCTGAAGAGCGCCATGGATCAGCGCAGCGGCGCCAGCGGCGTCGACCTGCTCGTCCCCGCCAAGCTGCCCTGGATCCCGGCCCCCGGCGGCAATCATGCCCTGGTCATCGACAACGGCGTCGGCATCGCCGCCGTGCCGCTGGACATCCGCTGACAGCCTTGCGGCGGGACGTTCCCGCCGGGGAGCCCGGTCGGGGAGCGGCATGATTGTCCCACCCCCGCGCCGCCAGGCCATGGCGGCGGTCGGCCGTTTTGCAACGGGCGGGGCGGCGTGCTATGCTTGCGGGCACCCGAGATGAACGGCGAACGGCAAGACGGACACGGGGCATGGACACCACCCTGCAGGACCTGACGGCGCTGTGCGTCGATGCCGAGCGGCACGCCAAGGAGGCGAACCGGGAGGCG
>CAZBDL010000064.1:0-11690 GCA_964490525.1 uncultured Victivallales bacterium
AGGAACTCGACGTCGATCCTGCCCGCCAGTTCAGCCTTCAGGGCGTCGATGACCGGGGCCATCCGCTGGCAGGCCAAACAGCTCTTCGCCCCGACCTCGATCAAGCGCGGCAGGGCCACCGCCTTCTCCGTTTTCTCCGCCTTCTCCACTTCGGCCGCCATGACGCCCCCAGAAAACAGGGCGACCGCCGCCGCCGCCAACCACCAACGTGAGCGTGTCGTCATGCTTCTCGCTTCCTTGCTGTTGTTGACGAGGAAATCATCGGACTCCGTCCGCAGTCAAAGCGTCGGCGGACTGCCGCACTCCAAGGATTGCTTCGCAATCAAATCAACATCCTGCTTCTTCAGGCGATTGTTTTTGGAGTTTAGGATTTCGAATTTCGGATTTACCGTGGAGGACATCAAGCCAATATCGGCTTGATGTCCTCCACGGCCGGAACTTTGCCGACGACCTTGACGACCCCGTCCACGGCCAGGGCCGGGGTCATCATCACCCCGAACTTCATGATTTCGGTGATGTCCGTGACCTTGACCAGCTCATGCTCGAGGCCAAGTTCCGCCGCCGCCGCCTTGGCGTTGTCCGCCAGCTTTTGGCACTTCGGGCACCCCGTGCCCAGGACCTGAATCTTCTTCATGGTTCACCTCCCTTTGCGGGTTTCATCATCCATCATCTGCCATCCCGCCCCGGCGGGACAAGTCCATCATCCCCTGTAAATGACCGTCAGAGTGTAGTACAGCCCGGCGGCGATAAAGACCACGCCGGCCCCGATGCGGATCCACTTCTCGGCCATCGTGATGCCAGTGAAGACCTTGGACACCAAATGGTTGGCGAAGACCATCAGGAAGGCGAAGACGATCACGGGCAGGGCGGTGCCGACCCCGTAGAGGGTGGGCAGCAGGAACATCGACGACTGGCTGGCGGCGATCGGGATGAAGAGCACGAAGAACAGCGCCGCCGAGGCCGGTCAGAACGACAACGCGACGACAAACCCAAGGATGCCCGCCCACCACAGGCCGCCCTTGCTGGCGCGCTCCTGGAGGCCGGCACCTAAGCCGCCAAGGTTGCCGGGCAGCGAGAGCATCTCCAGCAGCAGCATGCCGAGCAAGATCAGCACCGGGCCGATCGCCAGCATGCCGTACTTCTGCAGCAGCCGCGACAGTGTCCCGCCGCCAGCCAGTTGGTCCTGGAGCAGCCACAGAATCAGCACGCTCAGGCAGACATAGGCCAGCACCCGCCCCAGGGCATAGACCCAACCGCTCGCCAGGACATGCCGCGGACGTCCCACCTGGCGGGACAGGAACGCCACCGCCGCGATGTTGGTCGCCAGCGGGCACGGGCTAATCGCCGTCTGAATGCCCAGCCAAAAGGCCGAGACAATGGCCAGCCACAGGCTCATGGCGCATCTCCGTCCGCCAATTGGGCACGGATGCGGTCAGCCACATATTGACGGTAGGACGCCTCGTCGCCGATCCGTGTCCAAACTTCCGCAAGATTCTCAAAGCCGACCTCCTGACCTTCACGGGAACGGGACAGGAGCAGGGAACTGGTGCCGATGCCGTAGCGCCGGGCCAGGTCTGTCTCCATCTGGAAGTTCGCCGAACGCCAGGCGATGCGTCCGGACGCCAGCTCGTCGGCAAACTCCGTCTCCACCACGTCCTTGGCCAGGGCCTCTATGCGGTTGCAGGTGGTGCAACTGAAGGTGGCGTGGAGATAAAGCACGGTCAAGGCCTCCTGCCCCTCCCCTGCCGCCGGGGATTCGCCAGCAGGGGCGACAGGAGCAGGCACGGGCGCAGCCATCCGGCGCTGGGCGACCTCCTTGCCGATGGCATAGCCGACGCTGAAGATCACAAAGGCCAGCAACACACGGGCGATGACGTCCTTGGTATTCATCAGAAGAGTGCTCCAAAGACGATGCCGCTGAGGGTGGCCATGACGACAACGAGGGACACGAAGACAACGGTCTTGTGCGTGCCCATGACGCTGCGGATGACAAGCATGTTCGGCAGACTCAGGGCGGGCCCCGCCAGCAGCAGCGCCAGCGCCGGCCCCTTGCCCATGCCAGACCCGATGAGCCCTTGCAGGATCGGCACTTCCGTCAAGGTTGCAAAATACATGAACGCCCCGAAGACGCTGGCGAAGAGATTCGTCCAGACCGGCCAGAACGCCCGGATGACGCCAGCCATCGCGCCCCCGCCCAGCCCGGTGATCTCGAAGAAACGGTCGGGGCTGTCGCCGACCAGCATCTCCACGTAGCGGCCGGGGATCATCCCCTCATGGTCGGGACGCCCGAGCAGGAAGCCCGCCACCAACACGCCCATGAACAGCAGCGGCAGGATCTGCTTGGCAAAGCCCCAGGTCGCCGCGAACCATTCGCCGTTCTCACCCTCCTTGCGGGCGGTGATCGCTGAGAGGCCAGCCACCCCGGCGAAGAACGGCAACAGCACCCACAGCCCCCCCGACGGCACCACCAGCGCCAGGATCACGGTCGGCGCGGCCGCCGTCCCCACCTGCCACCGGGGTATGCCGAACCATAGGGCCAGCACCACGCCAAAGAGCACCGCCAGGACCGCCGTAACCGACCACTTCGCCCGCCACAGGCTGGTCCAGGCGCTCGGCAACGGCTCGCGCACCGCGATCTCCGCCGCCGCCACGGCCAACTCCTCCACGGCCGCGCCGTCCTCGGCCGCAACCAGCGGCTTCAGGACAAACGTCGCCCCCGGGGCCGATGGATCCTCGGGCGCCTTGACGACGGCAGCGGAAAATTCCTGCCCATCGCGTAGAACGATGCGGAAGGCATTGGGCGCGCCCCAGTTGGCGAAGACCAGGATGCCGACCATCAGCCCGAAGAAAACGACGTTCTGCCAGAGCGGACGGCTCACCTCAGGCTCCGGCATGGCCATCTGGGCGTCCGCCTTCGCCGTCTCCTCATGGCGGTAGATGACATGCATGGCCAACCCGATGACGACGCTGAAGACGATCGCCCCGACCGCCCGGGCAATCCCCAGCTCCACCCCGAGGATGCGGGCGGTGAGGACGATCGCCAGCACGTTGATCGCCGGCCCCGAATAGAGAAACGCGCACGCTGGCCCCAGGCCCGCGCCCATGCGGTAGATCCCCGCAAACAGCGGCAGCACCGTGCAGGAGCACACCGCCAGGATCGTCCCCGACACCGAGGCCACGCCGTACGCCAGCGCCTTGTTCGCCCGCGCCCCGAGATATTTCATCACCGCCGCCTGCGACACGAACACCCCGATCGCCCCGGCAATGAAGAACGCTGGCACCAGGCACAGCAGCACGTGCTCCCGCGCATACCAGCGCGTCAGGTGCAGCGCCTCCATGATCGCCCCCGTGAACCGCGGCCAGTCCACCGGCAGCCAGAAGCACACCGCAAACACCGCCGCAATCAATGCCAGCTTCCGGCCTTCGTCTTTCCAGTTCATCCCGAAACCTTTACTTCCCGCAGCTCTCGCCCGCCCGGCGGATTCATTTGGCGATTTCGCCAAGCGCATGGCCCGGCAACGCTCATGCGACCCGGCCGCGGCGGATCGGCCGTGAATCCAGCACGCCCTCGACGCAGGCGAAGAAGTTCACCACGCAGGGCACCCGCAGCGTGTAGAAGACTTGGCTGCCGCGCTTGTCGTCCGTCACGATCCCCGCATTCCGCAGCACCGAGAGATGCTTCGAGACCGTCGAGATGTCGTCCCCGACCATCGCCGTCAGCTCGCACACACAGCGCTCGCCCCTGACCAACTCGTCGACGATGAACAACCGCGTCGGATGCGCCATCGCCTTGACGACCTCCGCCTTGCGCCGATAACGCGCCTTGTCCGCCTGCCTCATGCCATGCCTCCGAAGATAATCGATTTCTTTTGGTTATTTTACCAACTCGCCAAGCGTTTGTCAAGCCTTTACGCGTTTTTTTGGCAAAGATTCTCACCCCAAGACATCAAGGCACGACGCGGGAAGGCTCTTTGAAGTTGATGTGCCGAAAATCATCTGCCCTCACCCGCTGGCGTTCCCAATGCTTGCCCGGTTGCCGTGGCCGGCATCGTTGCCGCCAGCGCCCCGACTCAAACGCCAACGTCGACAACGATCCCGAACAACCAGCCCATGGGCCGGTTCTCGGGGCAATTTCCCGACCGTCCGGAAACATCATAATTTTCTTACAAGTAAGACGACTTGGGCGTGAAAAAAACGTCGATTCAGCCTTACAAGCAGGACATTATGGCGCTAGCTTGCCGTTGGCGCCGATACAATGCGGGTGGCTCAGGAGGTGGTCAATGGCTCCTGAATACCCCGGAGGGGTGGCAGAAATTAGCCGGGGGTTGAGCGAGCTTGCGAGCGACACCCCCGGACAAGACGCCCCCCCGCCCCGGCACCCCGGCAGGGGTGCAAGAAATGGAGATCGACGGGAAGATTAAGATTACGAGGATCCGCCACCACTCCACAAGCTTCCGTTTTTGCTCTGCGAGATTCCCGCTTCGTTCTGCGAACTCTCCTGAAACAGCACGGTGACTTTGCCATGACGACGTACACAGATATCTGTCGTCCCTTCAGGACTTTGAGATCTTGGGTTGGGCCATGTCCCAGGGCTCACGCCCTGGACTAAGGTCTGTCGCCCCTTCAGGGCTATAATCCAAAGTCAAGGGCAAAGTTCAGGATCTTGGTTTTGAGTCCCGAAGGGACGGTAGATTTAGCCCAGGGCACTTACCGCGTGGGGAACCAGCCCCGGGTGCGCAGGCAGATCTTGACCAGCCAGAGCATGACGGGGACCTCGATGAGGACACCGACGACGGTGGCGAGGGCGGCACCGGAAGAGAGGCCGAAGAGCATGGTGGCGGTGGCGATGGCGACCTCGAAGTGGTTGGAGGCGCCGATCATCGCGGCAGGAGCCGCATCTTCGTAGCTCAGCCGCAGCCACTTGGCCAGGCCATAGCCGATCCAGAAGATGAGCATGGTCTGGATGAACAAGGGAATCGCGATCCAGAGGATGGTCAGCGGCTGCGTGAGGATGATCTCGCCCTTGAAGCTGAACAGCAACACCAACGTCGCCAGGAGGGCGATGATCGACACCGGGGTCAGCACATGCAGGAACGTCTCCCGGAACCACGCCTCGCCCTTGGCGCCGATGATCCACGTCCGGGAGAGGTAGCCGGCGACCAGCGGCAAGGCCACGTAGATGGCGATGGACAGCAGCAGCGCCTGCCACGGCACCGGCAGCTTGCCGACCCCCAGCAGGAAGCCGCCGAGCACCCCGTAGAGCACAAGCATGGTCAGCGAGTTGATCGCGACCATCACCAGGGTCAGCCCGTCGTTGCCCCGGGAAAGGTAACCCCAGACCAGGACCATCGCCGTGCAGGGCGCGATGCCCAAAAGGATGCAGCCCGCAAAGTAGCTGCGCCACAAGGGGATCTGCAGCATCTTCACGCCGTCCGCTAAGACCACGGTGCCCGCGCCGTGCTGCGCCCCCAAAGCAAGGTCGAGGCCGAACGGGATCTTCACCAGGTCCGTCGCCTCCTCCCCGATCAGACCCCGAAACAGCACGCCCAGGAACAGCAGCGCGATGCCGTACATGGTGAAGGGCTTGACGCACCAGTTGACGAACAGCGTTAACAGCACCGGCTTGCCGCTGCGCCCCGCGCGGATCACCGAGGCGAAGTCGATCTTCACCATGATCGGGTACATCATCAGGAACAGGCAGATGGCGATGGGGATCGACACCACCGGGGCCTGGTTGACATGGATCGCCATCCCGTCGAGCCGCGCCGCCAGCCCCGGGGCGACCTTGCCGAGGATGATCCCGCCGACGATGCACAGCCCCACCCAGACGGTCAGGTAGCGCTCGAAGATATTGGTCAGCTTGCGGGGGGGGGATGAATCAACGATCGTGGATTTCATCGAGGAACGTTCCCGTGTTAGGTATCGTTAAGTGATTCAGAATTTCATCCACAGCAGCTCGTGCCGCCCTTCTTCGTCGTGCCGCGGCAACAAGCCGGAACCGCTTCGGTTCCCAGGCCGGCGAAGGCCTTCCTGGCAAAATTGCGCATGGCGGACACCGCGCCCTGCTCGACGCGATGGCCGATCGCCATGGCGTCGCGGACAAGACCTTCGCCGATCCCCATGCCCCGGGCGCTGGCGACATGGTAGGTGAGGCAAGGCTGGCAATGCGCCGCGACCGACGCCGCGACCGCAATCAATTCGGTGGTTCGGGCATCGAGGGATTGATTGCTTGGTGCTGACGCGGGCCTTTTACGCGCCTCGATGTTCGCCGAAAGCACGTATTTTTCCGCGCCGCTCCCGGGAAACCAGGTCTTGATGAAGGCGCGGCTTTCCTGCTTGAGATCAATGACAATGTCGACAAAGCCCGCCTCCCGGAGCATGTGTTCAACGTCGGTCACCCGAGCCGCCCCGGACACGCAACCGCAGTAGGCGTCGAGGCTGGCCTTGACCTTCTTGGGCAAGGGCTTGACGGCGACGACGTCCGAGATCGCCAGGCGGCCGCCGGGGCGCAGCACCCGATGGGCCTCGGCAAAGACCTGGGCCTTGTCCGGCGAGAGGTTGATGACGCAGTTCGAGATGATGACGTCGACGCTCGCGTCTCCCACAGGCAGGTGCTCGATCTCGCCGAGGCGGAAATCGACGTTGCGACACCTAGCCTTGGCGGCATTGGCCCGGGCCTTGCCGACCATCTCCGGAGTCATGTCGACGCCGATGACGTGTCCGTCCTTGCCGACCTGGCTGGCAGCGAGGAAGCAATCGAAGCCGCCACCGCTACCGAGGTCGAGGACTGTCTCGCCCGGCATCAGCGCGGCAATGGCCTGGGGGTTGCCGCAGCCCAGGCCAAGGTTGCTGCCTGCGGGGACGGCCTGCATCTCGTCGACGGTATAGCCGAGCGCCGACGAGGCCGTCGGGTCGCCCAGGGAATCCGGCGCACAACCGCCGCCGGACGAGCAGCATCCGCCCCCCGCCTTGGCGATTCCTGCATAGCGTTGGCGAACGCCTTGGCGGATTTCATCGTTTTCGGGCGAGTCAGCCATTGGGTGTCTCCAAGGTGATGGTGATGTCTCTCGGCAGAGCCAAGCCTGCGTCGTCTCTCCTGTCTTGAGCGTTACAATTGCCGCCGGGTTCGTGCCTGATCAACGGGCGCCTCATACCCCTCGATCCTCCCGGCGGGCATGGTCGTCAATCCTGCACACGAAATCGGGCAGGGTCTGCACGAAGGCTTTGATTTCGTCGCGCACGCGGCGGTAGCGGTTCAGCTTTTCCTCCGGGTCGACGACGTCCGCCGCCAGCTTGGGCGGATCGTCGAAGCCAACATGGATCACCTTCGCGCCACCCGGGAAGAACGGACACGTCTCGTGGGCATGGCCGCAGACCGTCACCACGACATCGAACTCGACGTCGGCAAATTCCGCGACGTTCTTCGAGCGGTGGCCCGAGATGTCCACCCCCGCCTCCGCCATGACCTGCACCGCATAAGGGTTGAGCCCGTGCGTCTCGATACCCGCTGAACAGGCCTCGATCACCGCTCCCCGCAGATGCCTGGCCCAGCCCTCCGCCATCTGGCTCCGGCAGGAATTGCCGGTGCACAGGAACAGCACCTTCAGCCTCCGATCCATGGGGATTCACTCCGGTCATTGTTGTGTGTCATGCGACAACTTGCAACGTTCGCCCCCCCGCGCTCAAGGAATTCATGGCATCCTGGCGGCGTGGCTCTCCCGCGAGGCACAGCTCCCCTTGAGCATCCGGGCGAGGTCGGCCTTGATGGTGGGCTGTTCCGCCAGGCAGTTGCCCAGGCAGGCCTGAAGGCAACGCTCCAGCGCGCTGCGTGGTGACGCCAGGCGGTAGTGCATCCAGGTGCCTTGGCGCCGAACCTTGACCAGACCACGAGCCCGCATGATCCCGAGATGCCGCGAGACCCGGAACTCCGGTGCCCCGAGTGCCGCCGCCAGGCGGCATACGCACGTCTCGCCGTTGACCGCCAACAACACCGCCAGCCGCAGCCGCGTCGGCTCCGCCAGCACCTTCAGCAACGCCACCTCGTCGTCCATCGCCGGTTCTCCTTTCATGATTCGCGCCAGCCATCTCTTCCACCTGTCGCTAACGGAAATAATCAAATATTCGGGCTGGCATCATGACTTTATCTGCGCAGATACGCAGATAATATCCGGCGGCATTGGCGGCTTGTCAAATGCCTGCATAATTATGATGTTATCCTTTCTTTTTGTGATACTTATGCGGAATGTCCCCAATTTTCCCGCCGCCGGTCGCATCGTTTTTCCTGCCAACCACGGGGGGCGCAGACCGCCGTGGAGAAACGCTATTTCGCCCCCGGCGGCGCTTGCAAAGGCCATCCCGGGGGATTCTCTGTATGCGGATTGGCCCCGCTACGCGGGAAAAAACAAAATCGCAAATCCGCAACACCTCCGCCATCCACCCCACACCCCGAGACCACGCACATGATCCACACGCACCTCCATGACAGCTGGCAGGCTTGGGCGACGGATGCGCCGTCGATCCGCTGGCCGGTGTCCGTTCCCGGCACCCTGATGGCCGACCTGACGGCGCAGGGCGCAGTGCCGGACTGGTTCCACGGCGACCGCGAGGCCGAGGCTCGTCCTTGGCTGGAGCGTGACTACGTCTATGCCTGCAAATTCCGCATCCAGGAAGAGGCCGCGCCCGATCTACATTGGTTCCTGGAGTGCGACGGGCTGGACACGCTTGCGACGATCCGTCTGGACGGCGAGGTCGTGGGGCGCACGGCCAACCAGCATCGCCGCCATCGGCTGCCGCTGCCGGCGCTGGCGGCGGGAACATCGCATCGCCTCGAGATCGAGTTCGCCTCGGCGCTGAACTGGATCACGGCGAAGGCGGCGGAGCGGCCGATCCCCGGCGTCGGCACCACCTACCCCGGCTATCAGCACCTGCGCAAGGCGCACTGCCATTTCGGCTGGGACTGGGGCATCCGTTTGCCCGACCTTGGCATCTGGCGGGACATCGCACTGGCAGGGTACCGCGACGGGCGTCTCGAGGACCTGATCGTCACGCAGCATCACCACGACGGCACCGTCGAGGTGTCCGCCACCGCCATCGTCGAGCGCTTCACGGATGCACCGCTGACCCTGGCCCTGCACCTGACCGGGCCGGACGGCTGTGCCCAGCGCGCGGAGGTCGCCATCGCGGCGGACGGCCGCGGCAAGGCCACGCTCACCGTACCCTCCCCGGCCCTGTGGTGGCCAAACGGCCATGGGACGCAGCCGCTCTACGGGCTGCATTGCGAACTTCGCACCGCGGATGGCCGCGTCGACGATGGCCGCGACCTGCGCCTGGGGCTGCGGACGGTCGAGCTGGTGCGCGAGCCGGACGGGCACGGCGAGAGCTTCTACTTCCGGGTCAACGGCGTGCCGGTCTTCGCCAAGGGCGGCAACTGGATTCCGGCGGATGCCCTGCATGGCCGCCGCTTCGCGCGCCTCGACCAGCTGGTCGCCTCGGCGGTGACGGCAAACTTCAACCTCATGCGGGTGTGGGGCGGGGCCAGCTTCGAGGACGACCGCTTCTACGACCTCTGCGACGAGCACGGCCTGCTGGTCTGGCAGGACTTCCCCTACGCCTGCTCGCAGTACCCGTACCGCGACCCGGACTTCCGCCGCGAGACGGCGGCCGAGGTGGTCGATGCCGCGCGGCGCCTGCGCCATCGCGCCTGCCTCGCCCTGTGGTGCGGCAACAACGAGGTCGAGGAGGCGGTGGCCCGGAACTGGGGCGGCCAGCACGCGCCCTTCGCCGAGGACTACCACGAGTTCTTTGAGTCCTTCCTGCCCGGGATCCTGGCGACGATGACCCCGAACGCCGCCTACTGGCCGTCGTCGCCGTCGTCCGGCGGCCAGGGGCACGACCCCCACGACCATGGCCGCGGCGACTGCCACTACTGGGGCGTCTGGCATGGCGGCCAGCCCTTCACCGCCTACGCCGAGCAGTTCTTCCGCTTCCAGAGCGAGTTCGGCTTCCAGTCTTTCCCCTGCCTGAAGACCCTGCGCACCTACTGTCCGGACGACCAACGCGACCTGGACTCCCCCGCCTGCCGCGCCCACCAGCGCAGCCACGAGGGCAACCGCAAGATCAGCCAGATGGTCGACGTCCACCTCGGCCCCGGCAAGGACTTCGCCGCCACCATCAACCTCTCCCTGGCCTATCAGGCCCTGGCGGTGGCCTTCGGCATCGAACACTGGCGACGCCTCGCCCATGGCCAGCGCTGCATGGGCACGGTCTACTGGCAGCTCAACGACAACTGGCCCGTCGCGTCGTGGTCGAGCATCGACTACTTCGGCCGCTGGAAGCCGCTCCACTACGCGGTGCGCCGCGCCTTCGCCCCGGTCGCCCTGACGCTGGTGCGCGACGCAGATGCGGTCGTCGCCTGGCTGGCCAACGACCAGGCCGCCCCCGTCAAGGGCATCCTGCGCGGAACCTTCCGCGACCTGGACGGACATGTCCTGGAAAAGGTTGAGATGGATTCGGCAGTCGGCCCGACCGACAGCGCCGCCGTCGCCCGCTTCCCCATCCCGCGGGCCGTCCTCGCCGCCCCGGAGCGCGCCTTCCTACGCCTGGCCTTCACCGGCGATGACGGACGGGAAAGCGCGGCCACCCTGCTCTTCGCGACGCCCAGGGAGATGCCCTTGCGCGATCCGGCCGTGCAAGCCGTCGCCGACGTCGCGGACGGCATCGCCAGCCTGCGCCTGACGGCTGCGAGCTTCGCGCCGTTCACCGTCCTCGACCTGGCCACGGACGACATCGTCTTCTCGGACAACCTCCTCGACCTCGTCCCCGGGAAGCCCGCCATCGTCACCTGTCCCTGGCCTGGCACCGCCGCCGCCCTCCTCGGGCAGCTCGAGATCCACACCCTCCATGGGCTGCGCCAGGCGCAGGCAACCCCATAACCAAGGCACGAGCGAATGAAGATAAACTTCACCCGCAAGGAGATGCGCAGCCTGCTGACCATCGCCGGCATCGCCGAGGAGGTGCTCGGTGTCCAGGCGAGGGCCGATGGCCTCTTCGAGATGATCGACAAGATCCTCCAGGCGGCCGGCGAGATGGGCATGCCCGACCTGGTCGAGTACATTCCCGAGCACAAGACCTACTACTTCAGCGAGGAGGGGCAACACGCACTGCGCTACGACCTGTACGCCAAGGTGTTCTATCTCAATGAGCGCCGCCGAAACGAAGCATATTCGCTGGCGGAACGGGATCTGCGGGCGCTCCATACGGAGGACGAGCTGGCGGCGATGGACGAGGACGAGAGAGGCGAGATCCTCGAGGAACTCTGCGAGAAACACTATGAGAAGTTGACCGATGAATTACTCCGGGAACTCGAAGAGGACGAGGACGGCCTCGGTCTGGAGGGGGAAGAAGACATCGGGGCCGAAGAGGAAGATGAGGCGAAACTGGCGATTTGTCCTCCCCCGGGAGAACTCACCAACGCCTGAAGACAGCCGTGACGCCCGCCAAGGACGCCCACGATCCAACGCCCGGGCAAGGCAATGAGCTCATTGGGCGTTCAGCGTTCGGCGTTGAGCGTTGCCCCGCGCTTCCCCCGCCCTCCGGCTACTCCCACTCGATGGTGCCGGGGGGCTTGGAGGTGAGGTCAAAGACGACGCGGTTGACGCCGTTGACCTCGTTGATGATGCGGTTCGAGATCA
>CAZBDL010000065.1:0-11604 GCA_964490525.1 uncultured Victivallales bacterium
CCGTCATGGCGGGCACCATCCTCTTCAAGGACGGCACGCGCGTCACCGACGCCGAGATCGTCAGCATCGAGGATGGGCGGATCACCATCGAGAAGGACAAGACCAAGCGCAGCTTTCCGATCTCCGCCGTGCAGGGCTACTATCAGGCGGACATTGGCGAAAGCTCCGGCCTGCCTGGCGAATTCGCCGACTACACGGTGCGGATCACGCAGGTCGACATGCCCGAGCGGGGGCTGGACAAGAACGGCAAGACGACGTCCTGCACGGTCAACTACTCGATTTCCAGGAAGGGTGACGGCAAGGTCAAGTTCCCCTACTTCTACCTCTATGTGATCTGCAGCCGGACGTCCGAGACCGAGCGCCGCCCGATCTACCGCTACTGCTATCCGGACGAGGCCAAGCCCAAGGGCAAGAGCTACGACCGGGCGGCGGTGCTGGCGAAGCTGGCGACCTTCGACCGGCCGGTGATCGGCGAGGGGGACCGCTACCATGTCGCCGGCGCCGGTCTCGGCGGGCGCGAGGCGACCTTCGAACTGAAGTCCGTGAAGGGCCGCAAGGTCATCGCCTACCGGCTCGAGGTCTGGGGCAACGACCGTCTGGTCGCCGAGAAGGAGGAGAAGGTCGACATCCTTGATGCCCGCGACGTCGGCGAGCGCTGGTGGGAACGGTACTGAACGGTATATTGCCTCGTCTCGTTCGAGACCCAATCATTGTCCTGAGAGCCCGGGAGTGCCATGACCAATTCCGTTCTTGCCGTGCCCTGCCTGCTCCGCCCCGTCCTGGTGCTGGCCGTCGCGATGCTTCTGGCGGCCGCCGGGGCATGCCGTTCCACGGTCCCGTCCGCCCCGTCGCCCCAGGAGCCTGAGATCCATCAGCCGATTCCGGAGTCGGTGACGCCCGGCGAGCCGGGGGATGCCGATCCCCTGCCGCCGCCGGTGGTTCCGGATGACCCGGCGGCGGCTCCGGAATCCCCGCCGGACGCGGCGGAAGCCCCCACCGTCTGCGCGGAGAGGCCGGCGCCTCCTACCGTCCTGGTGCCTTACTCCTCTGTCCCGCCGGTGATCGATGGCCATCTTGGGGATCCGGCCTGGGTGGCGGTGGCGCCCTTCCGTCTGGTTGGGCCCTTGGGAGAGGAGCCGGAGGTTTCCGCCGACGTTGCCACCGAGGTCCGGCTGCTGTGGGACGAGGATTGGCTGTGGGTTGCCTTCGCTTGCCGCGATGCTGACATCCTCGCCACCCATCGCGAGCATGACGCCCCGCTCTACCAGGAGGATGTCGGCGAGATTTTCATCGATCCCTTGGGCGAAGGTCGCCAATACTACGAGTTCTTGATTAGCCCGCGGGGCGTGCTCCTCGACGTCTGCCATGTCCTCTCCGGCACTCCGGAGTTCGATGATGCCGGACGCCTGACCGGCCCGTTCATCAACCGCCACATGTGGTCGTTCCCCCAGTGGAATTGTCCGGGGATCATCGTGGCGGCGGCCATGGCCGATGGCGGGTGGACGGTCGAGGCGGCGATCCCGGCCAGGGTCCTGACGGCGCGCCTGCACACCGACAGCTTGCGCCCGGGCATGGCGATGCGGGCCAACTTCCTGCGCTATGACTGGGTCCCCGACCAGGACGAGGCCGGACCGCGTCGGCTTCAGCCGCAGAACTGGTCGCCGGTCGTCATCGGCTGCCCGCACATCTCGCCCGCCGCCATGGGCCACCTTACCCTGGCCCCTCCTGACACCGGCGGGCAGCCCTGATCCCCGCCTCCCTCGGTCTTGCCCGCGTGCGGGGCCCATTGGCAAACAACGTCTTCGATTTCTCCCTGCTGTCTCGCGCCCAAGAGGTTGGGGAGGGGATGCGGCGATCAGCCCGCGGGGGTGGCGGGCGCGGGCATCGGCTGGTGGCGGACGTGGCGGACGTGGATGACCCCCTCGGCCACCTCCAGGAAGGGCTTGCCGTCGCGGAGGCCGACGGTGCCGTAGCCGGTGGCGGTGCAGAGGAAGGCGCGGAAGTCCCCGGGGATGGGCGGGCAGACGTGCAGAACCTGGTCGACGGCGTCGTAGCGCACGCCGGAACAGGCCTGGAGCAGGGCATACGAGGACAGCGCCCGGGCGTACGAATGGCCGCACTCGTACTCGTTGAAGGGGTTGCGGACGCGGCCGTCATAGCGGGAGCGGGCGAGGCGGATGATCTCCAGACCCTCGTCGGGGTGGCCGGCCATGATCAGGTGGGCGGCGACCTGGTATTCGATGCCGGTCCAGACCTCGTCGCTGTAGGGGAAGGGGAGGGAGGGCGCACCGCCGCGCGGCCAGGTGCAGAGGACCAGGCCGCCCTCCTTGCCGAGCGCGTAGGTGGGGCGCTGCGGATTGGCGTGCCCGGAAAGGTCGTGGCGGAGGTTGTGGCGGTGCACGGCGAGGAGATGGGCGCGGACCTTGTCCGGGTCGAGGATGGGACCCAGGCCGCAGGCGCGGGCCAGCCAGTCGCCGAGGATGCCGTCGGCCAGGCAGCCGTCGCCGTACTGGTACTTGGGTCCCTCGCGGCGCAGGATCTCCTCGGCCTCGGGCGAATAGCTTGAGAGCATGGACTGGGCCTTGGTCGGGTCCGGCGCGCGCAGTCCCTGCCATTCGACGCGCTGGATGAAGCATTCGCCGTTGAACAGTTCGCCAGCCAGGAAGGCCCGGCATTTCCCCGCCAGGGCCTCGTACTCGGCGACGGGCTCGCCGAGGGCCCCGCCCGTCGCGACCGCCGACAGCAACGCCCCAAGGTAGAAGGAGTTGCACATGCCGTCCGGACCCCAGAACTCGATGTCATAGGTGTTGTGATGGGGTTCGCGGAGCACCCCTTGGCGGTCGGGATCCCAGGTGGCGATGCAGTAGTCGAGGCTGGCCTTGGCCTGGGGCCAGAGGGCGCGCAGCCAGGCGGTGTCGCCGCCGATGCGCCAGTCGCGGTAAAGCTTGAGCAGACCGCCGAGCTGGCCGTCCGCCGCCGCATGGAAGTCGTGGTCGGTGGGCCGGATCGGCAGGGCGGCGCGGAAGTTCTGATGGCCGCGGGCGTCCTGCGAGGCCACGAACTCGGTCTCGCGCAGGGACCGCTCCAGCGAGGGGAAGAGGTGCGGCAGGGCCTGGGCGTAGTTCCAGACATGGGTGCAGGAGCCGCTGCAGCAGCCGCAGGCGTCGCAGCAGCCTTCCCAGGCCCACAGGCGGCCGTCCGCCTGGCGCAGCACGGTCGGCGACTTGAGGATGGTCAGGTTGGCGGCCACCGCCTCGACGACCTCCGGCGGCAGCGTCGTGTCATGGAAGCAGTCGCTGAAGCGGCGCGTCCGGCGGCGCAGGTCGCGCAGGCGGGCCGCCACGGTGTCCGACACCTCCCGTATCCCCGCGAAGTTCGCGGCGTACCAAGGGCGATACCGTTCCTTGAGGTGTAGCGGCAGAGCCTTCTCCGCATCGCTCTCCCAGCCGAATCGCAGATCGGATTCCGGCACATGCCAGGTCAGCATCAGGGTGATCGTGCGGCGGGCCCCCGGCGCCAGCCGGAACGGCACGAAGACGCTGCCTCCCGGGCTCGGCGCCTCGCCCTCGGCGAAGGGCGGCGTCGCCGGGGCGTGGCCGGCGGCGATGTCGCGCCAGAGCATGGTCAGCGGGTCGAACCAGTTGCCCCGGAACCAGCGGCAGTGCACGGCGGCATCCGCATCCGACACCCGGGCGCAGAAGTCCGCCTGCAGCCAGGGCTTTTCCGGCTGGGCGTCCTGGTGGAGGACGAACCCCCCGGGCAGGGCGCGCACCGCCGCCCCCGGTGTCTTTGCGTCGGGGGAGAGGCAGTTCCCGGCATGGAACGACCAGACGCCCTCCAGAGGCTCCATGCCCGGATTGCGCAGGGTGTACTCGAGGATCGCCGCCGGCAACGAGGAGTCGTCCGGCGCATTGGGGATGAACGGGCTCCAGCCGGTGACCTGGGCCTTGACGGGCATGGTCGCATCGGCCAGCTTGACGGTGGCGAAGGGGAAGCGGGCCTGGAAGGTTGCGGCGGCGAACCGGGGCAGGCCCCAGGTGCGGCCGTGGCCGCCGTTGCCGGCGCCGGCCGAGCCGAAGACCTTGCGCGGCGGCACCGGACCCTCGAGCACCTTCGCCTTCACCCCGGCGGCGGTTTTCACCGCCAGCGCCGCGAACATCGCCGGCTCGTGGAAGACCTCCGGACGGTGGCGGACCGAGACCTGCGCCAGCGCCCCGCTCCCCTCCAGGCAGATCATTCCCGCCCCGATGCCGCCCAACGGAAAGCCGATGTGCTGCAGTCGCTCCCCGCGATACACTGGATTCGCCGACGTCGATCCCTTCCTGCCCATGGGGCGATTCCTTTAATCTGTGGTTTGTCCCCAAGGGCGCCCAAGGCAAGCAAGGGTCACCGTGAGGCCTGGCCATGAAGGCCATGAAGATTGGCGACAAGGCGAAATCGATGAAGGATCAGGAACGTTTGCTACCCCGCCTAGGGCGCCAGCAGCGGCCAGCAGGCCAGGCCGATGCCGTTGTCGATGACCAGGTCGTGGGTGCCCAAGTCGACCCCGTCGAAGGCGTCCGGCCAGGCGGCTGGCAACTGGTACTGGACCCTGCTTTCGCCACTCTGCACCTCCATGCAGCTGGCACCGGCCTTGTCTTTGGCATTGGCATAGGCATAGGGCCTCAACGCCTTCAGCTTGAGCATCTTGACCGTTCTTTCCCCGGTCTTGGCGTTCTCCACCCGGTATTCCAGCCAGGCCTTCGGCGGCTTGACTCCGAACCAGTCGCCGATGACGGTGATCGCATTGCCCGGCTCGGGAACGCCGACCACGCTGGTGATCGCCGGGGGCATCAGGGCGATGCAGCTCTCCTGGTCGAGGGTCTCGCCGCCACCCTCCTGATGGGCCACGTCGAGGTTGAAGTACATGCCCTGGTTCACCATTCGGTTCAGGAAGGCTGCCGCCCTGCCGCCATCCTTGTAGTTGTCCTTGAAGGCCTTGGCGTCGTAGAGCCGAACCTTCTTCTTCAGGTCGAGGAGAATCGCCTCGCCATCCCCGACGAGCGTGCCCTTGAAGGCGGCTTTGGCCGTCTTCTTGCCCTTGACCGGATCGAAGTAGAACCCCGTCACCTTCGGGGGTGCCGTGAAGGTGCCGCCCGTGCCGCCGACGTCCACGGCATCCAGGGCGACGCGGCTGCCGACCGTGCCCTCCAGACGGTTGGCCCGGAGCAGGCCGGTGACGATCGGCGTGTCCACCGTGTCCTCATAGGCATAGTCATGGATGGTGAACGAGCCCGCCTTCTTGTCCACGCTGAGCCGGCACCAGCCATAATGCCAGCCGTCTGCCAGCCGGAAGCGCAGGCCGAGGAAGCGCTGGTTCTTGCCGAGGAAGTAGCCGCGGGCGAACTTGCTGTCGTTATTGGATCCTGTCCAGGCCATGGAGGGACGGTTGACCCAGGCCGCGGAGGCGGCGGTTGAGGAGAGGGATCGGTCGGAGTTCAGGGCGGCGGCCCAGTTGTTGCCCAAGACGGCGCCGAGGCAGCGGTTGGCGCCGGTGCTGCCTGAAAACGACCATGAGCCGACCTGCACGTTGACCGGATGGAAACGGAAGAAATAGGGGTTTCCCGACGAGGTGTAGGTTGTGCTGCTGTCGGCGAAGGAGAACGTGAAGTCGGTGGCCATGTCGCCATCGAGATCCAGCTCGTAGGCCTGGTCGCCGTCGCCGCGGATGAACGTCAGGTCCGGATCCAACGGCGCGTACTGCACGGCTGCCTCGGCGGTCTGGCCGACGGCGATGGCGGCTCCCGCGGCCAGCGCATAGCCCGTGAGGCGGCGTTCCAGCATGGCAAGCTCGGTCATGGCGGCTCTCCTCTGAAAAGTTTCCAGACAGGGAATTCTAATGCCAGGTTGACGCCGGTTCAAGCGCCGGCAAGCGGGACCTCATCCCATATAGGCTCGTCGAGCCATAGGCGGCGACACGGGGATTGGCGCCATCGGAGCGCAATGGCACTTGGATAAGCACAAAATCGAGGCGAAGCCGTGGCCCAGTACCGCCGAGCTCCTGCTCGGCTCTACGGTGAATCTTTCATCCCCCGCCGGGAAAGGTGGTCGTAGCCAGGCCGACGCCATTCTCAATGACAATGACGCCGTTGAGCTCGCCCTTGGGGTCGTCGGGGAGGATGGCGATGGCAAGGCTGCGGCCAGTGGCGGCGTCCATGTATGCGCACTTTTCCTTGCTGTCGAGGGTTTTGGGGTCGGCTGGCTTGAGCACCTTGAGCTTCTGCTGCTTGATGATGAAGCCGCCGGCGCCGTCGTCCACCTCGTACTCGCGCCAGACCTTGGGCTTCTTGGTGCCGAACCAGTTGCCTTCGAGGTAGAGGTAGTGGATGCCGTTGACGATGTCGTCGTCGGCATTCAGGATTTCGGGGGGTGTGAGCATGGCGGAGCGCAAGGCCTGGTCGCCGTCGGCGATTTCCTTGCTGGCGACACGCAGGTCAACCGACAATCCTTCCTGGTGGGCCGGGATCCAGGTCTCGGCGCTCTCGCCGCCCGTCTGCGCGGTCTTGAACCCCTTGGCGTCGTAGAGCCTGATCTTCTTGGTCCATTCGCAGGTGACGGAGGTGGCGCCGCCTGCCTTGTCGACCTTGGTCAGCACCTTGAGGGAGGCCTTCTTGGGCTTCTCCCGTCCGGGATCCTTCACCGGGTCATAGTAGGTGGCATAAACCTTGGGCTTCTTGGTGAACGTTGCAATCCCGGCCTCCACGGCCGTAACGGCCAACACTGAACCGCAGGCCATGCCCTCATCGGCGTCGGGAGTCGTGTTGCGTGAGAAAAGGATGTCCAGGTCGGCGCCTATGGTGCCGCCCAAGGTGTCATCGGATGGCCAGGCGGCAATCCAGACGCCATTGCCATCCGTGGCCATGCAGGGGCTTTCATCATTTCCGCTGTCCGTGGCGGCATTCGGGCTGGCTGCGGCCGGATTGGACCAGGTGGTGCCCGCATCCACCGAGGTGGCATAAAGAATGTCCCGGTCGGTGCCGATGGTGCTTCCCAGGCTGTTGCTTGATTCCCAGATTGCCATCCAGGTGCCATTGCCGTCCGTGCGCAGGCACGGCTCGCGGTCCACCGCCGCATTGTCCGTGGCGGCAGTGGCGTTCAATGGCGCCGGTGCCGTCCACGTGGACCCGTTGTCGGTCGAGCGGGACCAGAGAATGTCCGTATCTGTGCCGATGGTGAAATTGAGGGGATCCGTGGAATTCCAGGCTGCGATCCACGTGCCGTTGCCATCGGTCGCCAGCGTCACGTCCGAGTCGCTCCCCTCGTCGAGGGAAGCATTGGTGTTCAAGGCGTTGACGGCCGACCAGGTTGCCCCGTGGTCAGCGGAACGGGAGTATAGGATGTCGTAATCGGTGCCCAGCTCAATGCCCAGGTCATCGTCCGAATACCAGGACACGATCCAGTTGCCGTTGCCATTCGTGACGAGGCAGGGATGCCAGTCCGCGCCGGTGTCGGTCGCGGCATTGCTGTTCAATGCGGCCGGAACGCTCCAGTTGAGGCCACCATCCGTGGAGCGCGAGAAGAAGATGTCGAGGTCGGGATTGTTGCACGACCACACGGCCAGCCAGTTGCCGTTGCCGTCCGCGGCAAGCTTCGGCCAGTAGTCGTTGCCGACGCTGGCCAAGGTGGTTGGCGCGGACCAGGTGGCCCCATTGTCGGTTGATCGGGAATACCTGATGTCATACGGATTTTCCCCATCCCACATCGCAATCCAGGTGCCCAATCCGTCGGTGGCCACATGCGGGGCCTCGTCGTCGTCGCTGTCCACGGCGGCATTGGTGTTCAGCGCCGCCGGGGCCGACCAGGTCGCTCCATGGTCGGAGGAACGCGAAACCAGGATGTCCAGGTCGGTGCCGATCACCCCCCCCAGGTTTTCATCGGATTCCCAGACGGCGACCCAGTTGCCGTTGCCGTCCGTGGCCAGTTGCACGCTCTCGTCATCTCCCGCATCCGTGGTTGCGTTTGTATTCAGGGGGGCCGCGGCGGACCAAGCCTGGGAAAAAGCCGCAATGCCCGTGAACAACATCGCCGCACAGAGGGACTCCTTGAGCCATCGGTTGGTCGTCATTGCCTTGATCCTTCGGTTTGCAACGTTGGGCCTTGAGCGTTTCCTCCGGCGCCCTGGCGTCAAGCGAAAGGCGAGGTGTGGCGGAGGGCGGCGGAGAGGAGGGGGATGAGGTCGTCGGCGGTGAGGCTGCGGGCGGCACCGTCCCAGAGTTCGCCGGCCAGGCCATGGAGGAAGACGGCGGCCATGGCGGCTTCGGCGGGGGGCCGTTCGGCGGCGAGGAAGGCGCCGAGGAAGCCGGCGAGGACGTCGCCGGAGCCGGCCGTGGCGAGGGCCGGGCAGCCGCTGGTGTTGATGCGGGCCGGGTGGTCGGGTGCAGCGATGACCGTGCGGTGGCCCTTGAGGACGACGGTGGCGGCGAGGTGGGCGGCCAGGCCCCGGGCCTGGGTCAGGCGGTCGGCCTTCTTCAGCACGTCCAGCGAGTATCCGGAAAGCAGGCGGAACATCTCGCCGGGATGGGGGGTGACGACGGTGGGCCAGGGGCGCTTGACCAGTTCGGGGCGTCCGGCCAGTTGGTTGAGGGCGTCGGCATCGAGCACCAGCGGCGTTTCGTGGGCGAGGATGCCCAGCAGCAGGTCCAGCGCCCGGGGCGAATCGCCGAGGCCGGGTCCGACGACGGCCGCATCCGCTTCCTCGAGCAGCTCCTCGATCTGGGGCAACGAGGAGGCGGAGAAGCTGCCGCAGCCGTCGCAGTCGATGCGGCGGAGAATGATCGCGGACTGATGGGGAAGCGTGCCGGCGCTCTCCGGCAGCACCAGGGTGACCAGGCCGGCACCGCCGCGCAGGGCCGCCTGCGCCGCCAGGTGCGGCGCGCCCAGGTAGCGGTGGCTGCCGCCGATCACGAGCAGGTGGCCGCGGCGCCCCTTGTGGGTGTCCATCGCCAGGCGCGGCAGCAGCGGGCGGATGTCGTCGGCAAAGACCATCTCCAGGTCGGCCTTCTCGACGGGGAGGAGGCTGTCGGGCAGGCCGAGGTCGACGCGCCGCAATCGTCCGCAAAGATGTGGGCCGTGGCCGAGGATCAGGCCGCGCTTGGGCAGGCCGAAGGTGACCGTCAAATCCGCCTGGACGGCCAGTTCGGCGCTGCCGTCGTCGCCGTTCAGTCCGGAGGGCAGGTCGAGGGCGATGGTCGGCAGGCCGGCCGCATTGATCGCCTTGATCCAGGCGTCGTAGGGAGCGCGCGGCGCCCCGGCGATGCCCGTGCCCAGCAGGGCGTCGACGACGATGTCGCCGTCCGCGAATTCATCGCCCTGGGGCGTTTCGCGAATGTCGCAGGAGACCGTGGCCGGCAGCCGTTCCGCATGGTGCCGGGCGTCCGCGGGCAGGTCGGCGGGCGGGCAGACGGAGATCAGGCGCACCGGCAGCGGGCCGGTCTCGGCCAGGACGCGCGCCGCCACCCAGGCGTCGCCACCGTTGTTGCCGCGTCCCGCCAGCAGCACCAGCCGCCGGGCATGGCGCGGTGCCAGGTCCTGTGCGAACTCCAGGATTTCGCGGGCCGCGCCCGTTCCGGCCCGCTCCATGAGGACAGTCCCGGGTATTCCCCCCTCGCCCATGGCCCGCTGGTCGATCTGCTTCATCTGCGCGGCGGTGACCAGGTTCATGGCCTCTTCTCCTTGGTTCGTCTCGCCGTCGGGCGCGGAGGCGCTCCCTCCAGCACCACCGTGGCGCAGGTGTAGTGCTTCTCATGGCTGATCGAAAGGTGGGTCGCGCTCGCCCCCAGGCGTGCGGCCGTCGCCGCCGCCGCTCCCCCCAGCTCCAGCCAAGGGCGCCCGGATGCGTCGTTGCGCACCGCGATGTCCTGCCAGGCGCAGTCCCGGCCGATGCCGCAGCCCAGCGCCTTCGAAAGCGCCTCCTTCGCCGCCCAGCGGCTGGCGAAGAACATCGCCGGATCGTCGCGCCCGGCCCCGTCCCGGCGCTCCGCCTCGGTGTAGACCCGCTCCAGGAAGGCCTCGGCATGGCGCTCCAGCATGGCGCGGATGCGCCCGACCTCGACAATGTCCGTGCCCAGCCCGAGGATCATCCCATTCTCCGGCAAAAACGACGTCCCGTCCTGTACAAAGCCCGGGTGGCGGATATAGTTCGCCCATGCCTGCATTGCGTTGCCCCCTACTATAGGCGCGGGTCAACGGTTGTCACGCGAACGGAGAGGAAGAGATGGCCGCAGACGCCGAGCGCATCGTCATCACCGGGGTCGGCCTGACCTCCCCCAACGGCAACGACCTGCCCACCTTCCGGCGGAACCTGCTCGCCGGGGTCAGCGGCGTCAGCAACATCGAGCTGCGCTACATCGGCGGCGTCCATGCCGGGGTCTGCGACTACGACGCCCTGCGTTACCAGAACCGCAAGGACGTGCGCAACGGCACCCGTGCCGGCTCGATCTCGATCTACTGCGCCAACGAGGCGCTCAAGGATGCCGGCCTGACCGTGACCCCCGAGACCCGCGGCCGCACCGGCGTCTTCGTCGGCATCACCGAGCATGGCAATGTCGAGACCGAAAATGAAATCCACCTGATCAGCCAGTACAACTATGACGTCAAGTACTGGACCCACTACCACAACCCGCGGACCGTGGCCAACAACCCGGCGGGCGAGGTGACGGTGAACCTCGGCATCACCGGGCCGCACTACTGCATCGGCGCAGCCTGCGCGGCGGGCAATGCCGGGCTCATCCAGGGGGCGCAGCAGCTCCTCCTCGGCGAGGTCGACCTGGCAATCGCTGGCGGCGTCTCGGAGAGCATCCACACCTTCGGCATCTTCGCCAGCTTCAAGAGCCAGAACGCCCTGGCCCACCACGAGGATCCGGCCAAGGCCAGCCGTCCCTTTGACCGCGACCGCAACGGCATCGTCGTCGCCGAGGGCGGCGGCCTCTTCACCATGGAACGCCTCTCCGACGCCCGCCGCCGCGGCGCTAAGATCTACGGCGAGCTGATCGGCTGGGCCCTCAACTCCGACGCCAGCCACTTCGTCCTGCCCAACCCCGAGCGCCAGGCCGAATGCATCGCCCAGGCCATCCGCCGCGCCGGGATCGCGCCGTGCGATGTCGACCTGGTCAGCACTCACGCCACCGCCACCCCCCAGGGCGACATCCAGGAGTGCGACGCCCTGCGCGCCGTCTTCGCCGGGGCCGCGCCCCACCCCCTGGTGAACAACACCAAGGGCTTCATCGGCCATGCCATGGGCGCGGCCGGGGCCCTCGAGCTGGCCGGCAACCTCGGCACCTTCACCGACGGCCTGGCCCATCACTGCCTGAACGTTGACCACCTCGACCCGGCCTGCGAAGTCCCCGGGCTGGTCCTCGGCGAGCCCCGCCCCATGCCCCGCGCCGAGATCATCCTCAGCAACTCCTTCGGCATGCTCGGCATCAATTCGACCATCGTCCTCCGGCGCTGCGCCGGATAGGCCGCAGGGACATCGCCCCTTCGGGGCTCGTCCTCGTCCTCGGCTTGGTTCTTCGGGAGACAGAGGTTCGCCCGCGGGAGCGGGCTCCTACGCTGCACCAGGCTTCG
>CAZBDL010000066.1:0-11570 GCA_964490525.1 uncultured Victivallales bacterium
CCGCCATGAAACCCGTCGCCGTGATTCCGGCCCGGATGGGGTCGAGCCGCTTCCCGGGCAAGCCGCTGGCCAAGATCTGCGGCCTGCCGATGATCGAACATGTCTATCGACGCTGCCGCCTGTCCCCTTCCCTCGATGAGGTCTGGATCGCCACCTGCGACCAGGAAATCATGGACGCTGTCGCTGGGTTCGGCGGCCAGGCGGTGATGACCTCCGACCGGCATGAGCGCTGCACAGATCGCGTTGCCGAGGCGGTTCAGAAGATCGCCGCGGACGCCGACATCGTGGTCAATGTGCAGGGGGACGAACCATTGATGCATCCCGAGATGATCGACCTGGCCGTGGCACCCCTGCGGGCAGATCCATCTCTGCAGACCAGCCAGCTGGTGGCGCAGATCGACGACGACGAGGACTTCGACGACCCCAACGAGGTCAAGGTGGCCTTCGACCTCAAATGGAACACCCTCTATTGCTCGCGGGAGCCGATTCCTTCCCGCCGCAAGGGGGCAACGGGGTACGCCCGCTGGAAGCAGGTCTGCGTCATTCCGTTCCGCCGCGAATTCCTCTTCACCTTCAACGCCCTGCCACAGACCCCGCTGGAGAAGGTCGAGAGCGTCGACATGATGCGGGCGGTCGAGCACGGCTACCAGGTCCGCTGCGTCGAGTCGCGCTTCCGCACGGTCAGTGTCGACACCCCCGAAGACCTGGCTATCGCCGAGGCCATGATGCGGGAGGATGCGTTGTTTCCGTATTGTGAAGCCGTGAAGCCGTGAAGCCGTGGGGCTGTGAGAGGAGTGCCGTATGGCAAAAATACTGAAGTTTGAAGATTTAGATGTCTATATACTGGCATTCCGACTCCAACAAGAAATCTTCATATTGTCGAAGAAATTCCCTGTAGATGAGAGATTCTCCCTGACTGACCAAATCAGGAGAAGCTCCAGAAGTGTTGGTGCAAATATTGCCGAAGCTTGGAGGAAGCGTAGATATGTCGCTCATTTTGCCAGCAAATTGAGCGATAGCGACAGCGAAACCGCCGAGACGCAACACTGCCTCAACACCGCCATTTCCTGTAAGTACATCGACCAAGCGACCTACATGCATCTAACCCAAGAATACGAACATGTCGGCGGAATGTTGGGCAAGATGATCAACGATGCTGACAATTGGTGCATCTAGCCCTCACCGCCTCACCGCCTCACCGCCAAGGATCCCTCCCATGATCGCAGCCCTGCTTTGCGGCGTCGAGGAGACCACCGGGGAATTCCCCGGGCGGAACCTGTTCCCGCTCATTGGCCGGCCCTTGATGCTGTATCCCCTGCTGGCGGCGCGGCACGCCACATGTGTCGATGCAGTCTTCCTCTCGACCGACAGCAAGGCGATGTCCGACATCGCCGCCGCGAACGGTGCCATGGTAATCCTCCGTCCGCCGGAACTGTGCCGCAAGGGAATTCCCTTCGAGAAGATTGTGGAGCATGCGATCGCGGCGATCTCATCCCGAGGCAACGAACTGGAGGCGGTGGTCGTCCTCCTTTGCAATGCCCCCACGGTGAACCCGGAGATCATCGAGACCGCCATCGGCATGCTACGGGCCGACCGGACGGCCGATGCGGTCGCCACGGTTGGGCGTCACAACGAGTTCAATCCCCTGCGGGCGAAGAAGATCTCTCCCCAAGGAGTCCTTGAGGCGGCAATCGGCGATGCCGCCGCGGTGGGCGCCGAGGACCGCGACCGGTTCGGTTCGGTGTATTTCATCGACGGAGCCTTGATGGCGCTCCGGACAACCTCCTTCCGACTGGAGGCGGCGCATACCCCCCGCCCGGCCTACGCCTGGCTGGGCTCCCGGGTCCTACCACTGGTCCGGGAGTGCGGCGCGGACATCGATTACGAGTGGCAGATCCCGATGGCCGAGTTTTGGCTCCGGCGCCAAGGCTTCAGCGAGGCCCTCACCCCGTATGAGAAGGTTGCCGCCCGGCCAGCCGTCGCCGCCGCCGCCCCCCCGGCGACCGCCCGGCTTCCCTTCCGGACGCTGATCACCACGGTTCCCTTCGGGGCTATCGAGGCGACCCCGGTCCGGTTGCTTGAGGAAGCAAAAATCCCCTTCACCATCAATCCTCTGGGGCGGAAGCTGAAGGAAGATGAACTGGCGGAGCTGGCCCAGGGCTACGAGATCCTCATCGCAGGCACCGAACCCATCACCGCCAAGGTGATGGATGCGGCCCCATCCCTCAAACTGATTGCCCGGGTCGGCATCGGACTCGACAACGTCGACCTTCAAGCCGCCCGGGAGAGGGGAATCCAAGTCAGCTACACCCCCGAAGCCCCGTCGACGGCGGTCGCGGAACTGACGGTCGCCCAGATGCTCGCCCTCCTGCGCATGACTAACCGCGCAGACCGGGGATTGCGCCAGGGCGTCTGGAAGCGGTGGACCGGCCGACGGCTCGCCCTCATGACCGTCGGCATCGTCGGCATGGGCCGCATTGGCAAGTTGGTTGCCCGCCACCTGGCTGGCTTTGGGACCAGAATCTTAGCCAACGACCTGGTACCGGACCGCGCCTTCGCCAGCGCGCGCGGCATCGAATGGGTGGACAAGGAGATTCTCTACCGCACCGCCGATGTCATCACCTTGCATGTGCCCCTTACCTCACAGACCCGGGAGATGATCTCGGCCCGGGAGATGGCGATGATGAAGCCTGGCGTCCTGCTGGTCAACACCGCCCGCGGCGGCATCGTCCACGAGGCGGACCTGGCCGAGGCCCTGCGGACGGAGCGGCTCGGTGGCGCCGCCATCGACGTCTTTGAACGGGAACCGTACAGCGGCGAACTCGCTGCGCTTGAGAACTGCCTGATGACCTGCCACATGGGCTCCTGCAGCGATGACTGCCGCTTGCGCATGGAGGTCGAGGCCACTGAGGACGCCGTCCGCTTCTGCCAGGGCGAACCGCTCCTTCAACCCGTGCCCGAGCAGGAGTACCAGATCAACGGTTGATTTTCTCGATCGAGCCGTTCGTAGTGGCGCCTTCAGGCGCTAGGCCCCGGCGCCTGAAGTTTCCCAGGGCCAAGGGCACAACGGCTGCAGCCGTCACTACATACCCGTTCGTAGTGGCGCCTTCAGGCGCTGGCCCCGGCGCCTTGGAGCACAAGGGCCTAGGGCGCAACGGCTGAAGCCGTCACTACATACAAGACGACTGCGCCTTCATGAAAGACTAGGAGAGAATCCATGACCTTCAAGGAACAGCTCCGCAAACGAGAGCTGCTGGTGGGCAGTTGGTTGCAAAGTGGATCCGCCCGGATCGCCTCGGTGATGGCGGCCAGCGGTCTCGACTGGCTGGCCATTGACCAAGAACACGCGACCATCGGCGACGAAGCGCTCCCGGCAATGATCGACGCCATCAAGGCCAGCGGCGCCCTGCCCCTGGTCCGCACCCGCGACGCGTCCGATATGGCCATCCGCATCGCCCTCGATGCCGGGGCGGGCGGAGTGATCGTCCCCCGGGTTTCGAACGCTGAGATGGCCGCCGCCGTCGTCGCCGCGGCCTGCTATCCGCCGGCCGGACGCCGGGGCATCGGCTTCTGCCACGCCAACCGGTATGGATTGGCCTTCGACGACTACTTCAGTTCCTGGAACCAAAGCGGCATCGTCATCGTTCAAATCGAAGACATCGCCGGGCTCGAGGCGGCAGACAAAATCCTGGCGATTCCGGAAGTCGACGGCTACCTGGTCGGCCCCTATGATCTGACCGGCTCGATGGGCATCCTCGGACAGTTCGAGCATCCGCGCCTCCTTGAGGCCCTGACCCATCTGCGTCATTGCGCCGAGCGGCACGGCAAGGCGGCGGGCTTCCATCAGGTCCAGCCGTCCCCGGCCAAGCTACGCGAATTGGCGGACGGCGGATACAACTTTCTGGCCTACGGCATCGACACGCTGATCCTGCACGAACACCTCTGCCAGGCCCTCCCGATCCCTTGCCGTTGATTTCCCTTCCACATGCACATGCCAGCTAAAAACCTCATCATCCTGTTGTCCAATCCTCCGGCAAAGACACCTCTCGCCACCGTGAAGGACGTCGTCGTGGCCTGCGTCACCCCGGAGGAATATGGCGAATGGCAGGCCCGCCATCCTGAAATCTGCCCCCGCGACCTATGCCGCGACATCCGCGCTGAAATCCCAGCCGCGACCGAACGCATCAGCGAGTTCTTCGCCCACTGTCGGACATGGCCGATATTCCCCTCCATCCAAGGATCAGACATTCCCTCTCCCGACCATCTAAACCGCTCCTGCTTCTGGCTCTTCAACTACATCTCCGAGAAAAATTATCCGCTACTGAAAATCAACTCCGCACTGGCTGCGCTCACCGTCCTGCGGAAGATCTGTGAAGAAGCCAAGCCCAAGCATATCGTCATCCTTGGAGGCGAGCCCCGGGAACGCGATTTTCTAGGGCGCAACCTCGGCCCAAAGCCATATCGGTCACGCCTCCGCTTCATCGGCGAATATCTCAGTGTGACCGCCCGCTTTGCCTTCGCCATCGTCCGCCAGGCCCGGACCTGGCGGTTTCTCTGGCACCACCTCCCGCCCCCGCCCGGCCGTGCCCGCGGCACCGCACTCCTCTCTGCCATCCCCCTCATCTGGAAAAAAAACGGCGACGCATGGGGGGATCGCTATTACCACCGCCTGCGTGAACACCTGCCGGACAGCCGCTTCCTATTTTCCATCCGCGACGAGAGCCTCTCGATACCCCCTGGGAAGATGCGTGAACGCTGGGATTTCATCCAGCAAATTGGCCAATCCTTTTCCCTTGCCGGGCACGACTTCCTTGAGGCGTTCATCCGCCCGGCCGATTTCCTAGCCGCCTATTGGCGAGGCTGCCGCATCTTTTTCCGCTTCCTCCTCCATCGGCATCGGATCGTAAGGCAGTTCCGTGACGACGGGGTTCAACTCTACCCCATGCTCCGCGAGAAATTCGAGACCTCCGTCATCCAGTTCCCGGAAGTGCTGCTCAACTATGTTGCGGCGCGCAGGTTCGCCTGCGCCACGGGCTGCACAAAACTTGTCATGCACGGCTTCGAGTTCCGCTGGAACCGCGCCATCAGCCTCGGCCTGCACCATGAAGGCGGCCACGTCATCGGCATCCAACACGGCCCCTTCACCACCATGAAAGGACTCTATTCCTACTTCGAAGAAGAACTCGACCAAGAATATCTTGACATGCTTCCCGATGCCATTCTTGTCGACGGTGAAATCTCCAAGTCCGTGCTTTGCCGACACAACCACCGATTGGCCGACCGCATCCACGTACTGGGAGCTCCGCGGTTCGATGGCCTGGCAAACAAGCTCCGAGAAATTCGGCTTCCCCCAACCAGGCTAGACGACCGGAAGGGCATCACCCTGCTGGTGACGCCCGGGCACACCGACACCCCGCAGGTCATCGCTGCCCTACGCCGCTTCATCATCGCGGCGAAGCCCCACCTGCGAGAGGTCATCTTCAAGACCCATCCACTGGTCGGGGAGGCGGGGGAACAGGCTTTCCTGGCGACCTTTGCCGAACTCGAAAACCGCCTTATCCGCTCGGTTTCGCGTGATGACGTCCACCTGCTCATGCTCCGAGCCGACGCACTCGCTTGCACCTACTCCTCCTGCGCCGTCGAGGCCCTTGCCCTTGGCCTGCCGGTCATGTGCCTGGAAATCGGCAGCAGTGCCAACTTCAGCCAGCTTCCGGACCTCCCCGACTACCGCGACTTCATCGACTCCCCGGAAACCTTCCGCGACTTTCTCTCCGCCCTGCCGGAAAAGCGTGCAGCAGCCCAATTCATGCGGGACCGCATCGAACAAGGATTCTTTCATCGACTTGACGGACGCAGCGCCGAACGCATGGCGCTGTTCATCATGAACCACGCCTGAGGTCCAACCGTGATACCCCTCAAACTTCGCGCCTTCTTTCGTCGCCTCGGCCTGACCCGGGATCTCCTCGACATTCCCCACTACTACTTGCCCTATTTCTTCTCAAGCCGTGGCCGGGCCTGGGCACCAACCTTGCTTTCCCTTGAGCTGACCTATCACTGCAACCTCAAGTGCGAGATGTGCCCACTGAGCATCTACCAGCAGCGCAACCAACCCGTCGACGAGCACAACCGCATGCGAATGGAGGACTGGACCAAGGTCATCGCCGACTATGCGGCAATGGGTGGCAAACGCCTCAAGATCACCGGCGGCGAGCCATTCCTCATCAAGCACGCCCTCGACTTGGCCGCCCAAGCCGAATCCCTCGGCCTGGAAACCACCATCCTCTCCAATGCCACCCTCATTGACGCGGAGCTTGCCCGGCGCATTGTCGGCACCCACTTACATCACCTCGTCATCTCGATCGATGGCGACAAGGATGCCCATGACCGCATCCGCGGCCAGGGCATCTACGAGCAGACCATCGCGGGCGCCCAAAACCTCATCGATGCCAGGCAGGCGGCCTCCTCCCGCTTCCCCCGCATGCATGCCAACTTCGCCTTGACCGCCACCAACCAGGACAAGCTCACACAGGCCATCCGCGACCTTCCCTTCGGCCTCTTCGAAACCATGGTCGTCAACCGCATCTTCTACACCACCGAGACCAAGCTGGCTGCTTCCAGGAAACTCACTGGCCAGGCGTGGGCCAAGGCCGAGGACTGGTTGCTGCCCAAATCACTGTGCGAGTTCAGCCCGGACATCGTCAAGGGGGAATTCCAAACAGCCAGGACTGCCGCACGGGAAAAGGGCATCTCCCTGCTGATCAGCCCCGTCCTTGGCGAAAACGACTTCGACCGTCAGATCCGGTACGACCCACCTGCCTTCGTCAGGCAATGCTTCCACCCCTGGTTCGCCTCCCGGATTGACCCGCTCGGCAATGTCTACCCCTGTGTCATCAGCACAACCCTCGGCAACGTCCGAGAAAAGAGCTTTCCCGAAGTCTGGAACGACACCCCGTACTGCGAATTCCGCAAACTGATTCGCCGACGACGCCTGTTGCCCATCTGCACCGCCTGTTGCATCCTAAACCGCCCGCACTGGAACAAACTGCCCCTGCGAAAGTTTCCCCTCCCCTCACGCCCCGCCAATGAATAGCCGCTCCCCCATTGACCTGCTGTTCCTCTGCAACTCCCCTAAATCCATGGGGGGGACGGAGACCACGCTGCGCCTGCTCCTGCGCCATCTCGACCCGGATCTAGTCCGCGCCAGAGTCATCGTCAACGCCCAAGGCCCGTTCGTTGATGACCTCCGATCCCTCGGAATTGATTTCGAACTGATTCCCGCACAAGCCAGGATCTGTCGCCGCTTCCTTAACGGCCTGCACGAATCCCTGCGGCGGCGCCCCCCTCAGGTTGTCCAACTTCACCTCAGCCGCTTCTATGCCCGCACTGCCCATCGGTATGGCGCCCAAGTTGTCGAACGCCTTAACATGAATCGCCACGACTATTCCTGGTACCCCATGCGCAACCGCCTGATAGACTGCTGGACGGCAAACTGGATCGATCGCTTCGTCGTCGTCTCTCAAGACATCGAGAGGGAATTCATCCACCGGGGCTACCCTCCACACAAAATGGTACAGATCTACAACGGCATCGACTTCCCCTCTCCCCCGCCCGACCCCATGCGCCTACGCCAGGAACTGGGCATCTCCCCCGCCACTCCATTGGTTGGAAGCGTCGGACGCCTTACCCCGCAAAAAGGCATGGATGCCGCAATCAATGTTTTCGCAGGCATCGCCGCCCAAATGCCACAGGCCCGGTTCATCATCGCCGGCGAAGGACTGCTGCGCCATGACTTGGAAGCGCAAGCGCAAGCCCATGGACTCACCGACAAGCTCATCTTCCTCGGCTATCGCCCGGACGTGTTCAACGTCCTTGCAGCACTCGACCTTTTTGTCTTCACCAGCCGTTGGGAACCCTTCGCAAACACCATCCTCGAGGCCATGGCCGCAGGCATCCCCATCCTTGCCGCTGCCATCGGCGGCACGCCGGAAGCAATCACCCACAATCACAACGGCCTCCTGTTTCGCCCCGGCGATGACGCCGCGGCGGTCACTGAAGCCTGCCGACTCCTCCGTCAGCCAGAGCTGCGCCAAAACCTCGCTCGCCAAGCCAAGAATGATGCCAGGCGCTTCACCATCAAGGAGATGATCGAACGGCACCAGCAGCTCTACCTGTCCATGGCCACCACATGAATCAAATCCGGGAGATCCCGCCTTGAATGCCCGAAGTCGCCAGCGCCTGTGCCGCCTATTGCCCCGCCCCCCCATCCTGCTTGATGTCGGTGCACGCGGCGGCGTCCAGCCCCCTTGGTGTCAATTTCAGGATTACCTCAGCGTGGTCGCCTTCGAACCCGACCCGCAGGCATGGGAAGAACTCAACCGGACGAAACGGGAACAGGATCACATCCTCCCCTATGCGGTCGCAGGAATATCCGGACGCCGGACTTTCCATCTGACCCGCAAACCCGCGTGCTCTTCCCTGCTCGAGCCAAACCACGAACTCCTACGACTATTCCCGAATGCTGAACGCCTCGAAGTCGTCAACTGCGCCGAGATCGAGGTCGTCACCCTGGACGATCTGGCGACCAAAGGCCGGCTGGCCGAGGTCGACTTCGCTAAGCTTGATGCGCAAGGGGTCGAGTTGGAGATCCTCCAGGGAGGTGCGGCCTTCCTCCGCAATCAACTCGTCTGTCTCCAGGTCGAAGTCGAGTTTATCCCGATCTATCGGAATCAGCCGCTCTTCGCGGCCGTCGATGCATTCGTTCGCAATGAACTACATTTGGACCTGTATGACCTCGAACAGACTCGTTGGAAAACCAAAGCCGCACTCCCCCTAGGCAAAAGCAAGGGACAGCTCGCGCACGGCGACGCACTGTACTTACGCCAGCCAGACGAGTGCATTTCTTGGTGTAAAACTCTCCCCCCAAAAACCGCTTTTGCCAAGTTCAATTCAGCCTGCCTTGCGGGGTTGGCCTATGGCCTCATCGGCTATAGTCTCGCTCTCATTCAGGGAGCTTCAACGCAAAATCTTTTCCCAAAGGACGTTCTCTCTTCTTGGGAACTTCTAATCACTGAAGTCGGACATCAGAAGCGGTTCCCGTTGTTCTTTTCTGCCCGAATAGCCGCACTCTTCAATGGTCTCGCTCAATTCTTTAGCCCACCCGAAACCGGGCGTGCTGCCACCACGAGACTTGGCTTACGCTAACATATTGGGACATTCCCCCTACGTCCCCATGCGCCTCCTGATCGCCTCGCCCAGCTACCTGCCGGCGCCGCACTGCGGCGGGCTGGAGATCTGCCTGCACGAGGAGGCCTCGCGGCTGGCGGCCAGGCACGAGGTCGCCGTCTTCACCTCGCGGACTTCGCGCGGCTGGGAATCGCATGTGCCGTTTCGACTGCGACATTATCTGCCGGGGACGACGGCGGTCTACCGCCTCGGCTTTCCGGCAGGACAGGCCTACCTGCTCAGACAACTGCGTCGACTGGCGAAGGAGTTCCGTGCGGACCTGATCCATGTTCATCTCGCCTATCCCTTCGCGGCAGCAGCCGCCGCCATCGCCCGGGAGCGCGCCATTCCCTCCGTGCTGACCTGCCATGGAGGCGATATCCAGACCGATCCAGCCACCGGCTATGGCGTCCGCCTCGACGGCCGTGTCGACCGCATCGTCCGCAACACCATCCGGGGGCACCAGGCCTACATCGCCATCTCCGAGGACGTCCGGCAGGAACTCCTGGCGCTGGGGGTCAATGCCGAGGCCATCCATCTGCTTCCCCATGGAGTTGATACGGATCGCCTAAGCCCGGCACGGGACAAGAAGGCGTTGCGCGCCCGGCTGGGACTGCCGCCGGAGGCGCTGGTCCTGCTCAGCACCTCGCGCCATCACCCCAAGAAGCGATTGGAGGATATCCTCACCGCACTCGTCCGGCTACCTGCTGATTTGCGGGCGAAGACCATCGCCGTGTTCATCGGCAAGGACACGGAGGCGCTGCGATCTGAAGCCGAAGCCCTGGGGGTGAGCGAGAGGTGCCGGTTCCTCGGGGAGCAACGCCCGGATGTCCGCGCTGACCAGGTGCTGATGCCCAACCAAACCATCGTCGATCACTACCAGGCCGCCGACCTCTTCCTCTTGCCCTCCACGGTGGAGACCTTTGGCATCGTCCTGCTCGAGGCGATGGCGGCCGGCCTGGCGGTGGTTGCCACCGATGTCCCCGGCTGCCGACATGTCGTCCAGGACGGAAGCAATGGGCTACTCATTCCGCCCCGAAATCCGGAGAGGCTGGCCGTGGTTATCCGTCAGGTCGCGGAGAATCTCGACCTGCGCCAGCGAATCTCACAAGCCGGGCGCCAGACCGCGCTGGCGCACTCTTGGCAGGCGGCGATTGAGAAGCACGAGGCTCTGTTCATGGGACTATTGGATCCCGACCATGATCGCGTGGATCCACCCCGTTCGTAGTGGCGCATTCAGGCGCTGGCCCCGGCGCCTTGGAGCCCCAGGGCCAAGGGCGCAACGACTAAAGCCGTCACTACCTACCCGTCGTAGTGGCGCCTTAAGGCGCTGGCCCCGGCGCCATGAAGCTCCAGGGCCAAATGCGCAACGGCTAAAGCCGTCACTACATACCCGTTCGTAGTGGCGCCTTCAGGCGCTGGCCCGGCGCCTTGGAGCTTCAGGGCACAGAGCGCAACGGCTAAAGCCGTCACTGCGAACAAACACCGCAACGGCTGAAGCCGTCACTACAGACAAGGCGACGCCACCGCCAAATCCCCCAGAACAATCTGGTGCCATGAACCTCCCCGCCCCCCTCCGATCCGTCCTGAAACGCCTGCTGCCCTGGGTGCCGACCAGGCTGCAGTACTACGGGCGTCCGCACAGCGTGATGATCGAGACCAACGCCAACTGCAACTTGCGCTGCCCGCTCTGCCCGGTACACGAACTGACTCGTCCAGTCGAGAAGATGACACTGGCACAGTTCCAGGCAATCGCCGACGACCTATGCGGCTTCACCCCGAAGTTGCTGCTCTGGAACTACGGCGAACCGTTCCTCCATCCCGACCTCTTCGCCATGATCGACTACGCCAAAAGCAAGGGCTTCAAGGTGATCGTCTCGACCAACAGCACCCGGCTCGGGCCGGACTACCGCGAACAGGTGCTGTCCTCGGGGCTGGACGAGCTGATCGTCTGCCTCGATGGGTTCTCGCCGGAGACCCAGGAGTCCTACCGGGTGGGCAGCCGCTTCACGGAGATCAGGGACAACATCGAGGCGCTCTGCCGAGAGCGCCGGGAACGGAACCAGGCACATCCTCGCCTGCGCCTCCAGTTCGTGGTGATGCGCCAGAACGAGCATGAGGTCTGGGCCGTGCGCGACTTCGCCGCGCGGATTGGGATTGACGAGGTGGACATCAAGACCGTCAACCTCTGGCTGGAGGGAGAGCAGGCGCAGGACTATGTCCCGGAAACGGGCCCTAGCCGCTACGACCTGGATGAGGCGGGCCGACCGGTTGTCCGCAAGCGGGAGCCGGTCTGCACCTGGTGGCTCCGGTCGGGGGTCATCCTGTGCAACGGCGACGTCTCAATC
>CAZBDL010000067.1:0-11559 GCA_964490525.1 uncultured Victivallales bacterium
CCCTCAGCCCCCCGCCCGCCCATCCCGTCGCCCTCGCCTTCCCCGAAGGCGCCTACCTCAAGGGCCTCCTCTGCCGCATCGCCTGACCCTGCCCCGCTGGCATTCCCGGACAATCCCGTAGTAGGGCCGCGAAGCTTTCGCCATGCCGCTCCCAGGTCCAGTCGCGGACCGAGGCGGCGATTGCCGCGTGATCCCACGACCGTGACAATGTCTCATGGATGGCTGTGGTAAAACCCGCCACATCCCCCACCGGCACGAGCAAGCCGTTCTCGCCATGGCGGACGATCTCACGGATCCCGGGTAGGTCGCTTGCCACTACCGGCGTCCCGCAGGCGAGGGCTTCAATGAGCACGAAGGGAAGGCCCTCGGCGTGGCTGGTCAGCACGACCACGGAGGCGCGCCGGAAGGTGACGGCCAGATCTGCCTGCGGAACCGCCCCCCGCAGGCGGACAAGGTCCGAAAGCCGGCCTTGCTTGATGGTGTTCGAAATTTCATTCCGGAGAAATCCATCGCCGCAGATCTCGGCCTGGAATGGTATTCCGGCATCACCAAGTCGCCTCAGTGCCTGGAGGAAGATCTGTGGTTGTTTGACGGGCACCAGGTTGGCGGCCATGACCACCAGCGGCGGTGTGATGGCGTCGGCGCGATCCACGAAGAAGGTCTCCGGGGCGAATCCGAAATGCAGTGTCTGGATGGCGTCCTGGCGGGCTCCCAGTGCCAAGCTCCCCGCGACTAGTCCTTCCGTGTTGACGATCAGGCGACGAGCCGACCGTGCCACCTTCCGCGCCATGCCCCCCAGCATCCAATGATCCCTGAAGAGGTTGATGTCGCTGCCCAGTCCCACCGCCACGGCCGGCAGCCCGTACCGTTTCGCCTCCTGGATGGCGAGCCAGCCGCCGGGGACGAGGAAGACGCCGAGCAACAGGTTGAAGGCGAAGTCTGTGCGAAGGTCGCGGACGGCCCGGGCCACCGGCTGGCGCATCGCCCAGGCACGAGTGAACTCGCGACTCAGTATCCGGGGTTCACGGAACGCCACCCGGTGAACCCGCAGTGCGCCATCATGGGCCTCAGGCGGATCCGCCAGGCCCGTGGGCAAGGGAACTACCACGCGAACGTCGCAATGCTCCGCCAGCGCCCGCAGCGAATGCCGCACGAAGATTCCCCGCGTTGGCTGCGCCACGCTCGGATACAAGTCAGTGATGGCCAGGATTTTCATGAAGCACTATATTGCCAGGGAAGCGATCTTGCCTGTCATCGGGATATCACGTCATATGCGCATTCCCCCCAAAGCCATGCCCTTCCTGCGCGGCGAGGAGTTCTCCAGTGCCTATCGCCTGGCGTTGGCTGGGGACGCGGATCCCCTGCGCGAACGC
The DNA here is from genome assembly GCA_964490525.1 of uncultured Victivallales bacterium. GTDB lineage: Bacteria > Verrucomicrobiota > Lentisphaeria > Victivallales > CAZBDL01 > CAZBDL01. The sequence goes on from CAZBDL010000067.1 coordinate 1,374, forward strand.
ATCGGGCTGATCTGTTCATTGGTCAAGGGAAAGTCCGTGATTCATGTCGGCTGCGCGGATCACCTGTCGACCATCCCGGAGAAGATGCGGACGGGCAAATGGCTCCATGGGTGCCTCGCGAATGCCGCGTCCCGCCTGTCCGGGATCGACATCGACCAGGATGCCGTCGCCTACCTCGCCGGTCTCGGCACGCTCAATGTCCATTGCCTGGATGTGACCAGGGATGGCCTTCCTCCCGCCATCGTCGGGCAACGGTGGGATGTCCTGGTCCTGGGCGAACTGCTGGAGCATGTCGACAATCCCGGAGATTTTCTTGCGGCCATCCGGAGGCGGTTCCTGCCGTTGGCCGATTCGGTTCTCGTCTCGGTGCCCAACGCCTTTCGGTGGAGCAATTTTTCGTTGGCGATGAGGCGTGCCGAGGTGTCCAATTCGGATCACCGGCATGCCTACACCCCGTACACCTTGGCCAGAACCCTGGCCGCTTCCGGATTCGCCTCCCGGGACGTCCATTTCTGCGTCTACGAGGTTCCCGCCCTGTCCCGTCGCGCCATTCTGCAACAGTGGTTCTGGAAGCGGCGGATGAGTCGCCATCCCCTTCTGCGCGATGTCATCGTCATGACGGCGGGGTTGTCATGAACCGGCTTGTCGCGACCACGGCCAAGGCTGCGGTGTTCCTGCTGGCTTTCTCGTTGGCGCGGAGTGTGTTGTCGCTGGTTGTGCGCAGTTCGATCGCCGGGATGTTCGGGGCGGGCCTGGACAGCGACGCCTATTTTGCGGCGTTCACGATCCCGCAGCAGGTGGGCGACCTCTTCATCGGGGGCATCCTGATGGCGGTGATCATTCCGGTCTTTCAGGAGCGGCGCGTGGAGGTTGGGGAGGACGAGGCGGCGCGCGACGTTGCCGGGCTCCTGAATCTGAGCCTGGCGGCGATGGTGGCGTTGGCTGCCCTGTACTTCGTCCTCGTTCCCCGGATCGTCCCGATCCTGTTCCCGGGGTTCGACGATGCGACCCGGTCATTGGCCGTCAGCCTCTCCCGCTGGCTTGCGCCGACCCTGGTGCTGATGGGGCTGTCGCTGGTCTACGTCTCGTTTTACCATGCGCACCGTGACTTCGTGACCCCCGCCCTGGCCACCTTGTTCTTTCCGCTCAGTTCCCTGGCGGCGCTGTGGCTGCTGCCGACGGCCTGGGGAATCCATCGCCTGGCTTATGGAAACCTGGCCGGCAGCCTTCTTGGGCTGGGCCTGCTGATGACCTGCATCCATGCCCGCATTCCCTGGCGTTGGCGCTGGCGCTGCTGGAATCCCGTGGTGCGCAGCGTAGTTCTCCTGGCCTGGCCCATCCTCCTCGCCAACCTGGCCGCGAAGTTGGTTCCCCTGGCCCAGAAGAACGTGGCCTCGACCTTGGAGGCAGGAGCCATCACCTTGCTGGACTACGCCCTCTTCCTGACCGAGGCCGTGCTGGCCTTCATCGCCGCCCCCGTCGCCACCGCCATCTATCCGCTCCTCGGCGAGCAGCGCGCCAGGGAAGGGGAGGAGATTATGTTCAGCTCCTTCTTCGAGGCCTTGCGGCTGGTGTTGTTTCTCGCCACGCCCTGCGTGATCCTGCAGTTCGCCGCCGCCGGGGAGATGGCCCTGATCCTGTTTGGTCACGGCAAGTTTTCCGCCGGAGATGCCGTGGTCTGCGCGCAACTGCTGGCGATCACCGCCGTGATGATCCTGCCGCAGTGCGTGTCGGCTCTCACGGGGCGGCTTTTCTTCGCCCTCCAGGAGACCAAGGCTCCTGCCCTGGTCGGCATTGCCCTGACCGTGATTGCCTTGCCCTGCTACTTCGTCTTCGGACGTCGCTTCGGCATCCATGGCCTGGCGGGCGTATGGACGGGAACCTATGTCGTCGTCGGATTGGCCCAGTTGGCCCTTCTCAAGGGGATGCGGAGATCGCTGTGCCTGGCCCCCTTGTGGCGACATCTGGCGCGATTGGCCACCGCCGCGGCCGTGATGGTCGCAGCCATCACGCTGATCCGCATTGCCGTGGCGCCGGTGCCCTTTCCCCTTGCCCGCCTGGCGGCGCTGGCCGTCGCCGGCGGAACTGCCTATCTTTTGGCCAACCACATCCTTGGGGGGCGGGAACCGGCATTCCTCCTTCGTCGCATGCCGGGAGGATGGCTGTCAGAGAGAGGTGCGGGCTTACGCGATAAGCTGGGGTGACGCGATGGCAAGGGTGTTTTTGCCATAGTCGACAAAATCATAACCTGCTGAAGCAATCAACGCATGGCACGCGGCATGGTCCGTCGGGGAGAGGTGTTCATTTTCGTAATTGATCAATGCCGGCCTAAGGCCGGCGTTCAGCGCCTCTCGGATCACCGTATAGTCAAATCCCTCGGTGTCAATCTGCAGGAGATCAACATCCGGGAAGTCATGTTTCGCCAGCAAGCTTCTGACGGTCAGGCAGGGGACGGCCACCGGCTCGATTGCCTCTTGGTGTTCCTGCAGGTTGGCGAACTTGGCCAAATGCTTCCTGGAGAAACTAGCCATGCCATGGGCCCAGTCGGGAACGGCGGCATCATGACGAAACCGGAACATGGTGACGGTGCCATCCTTCTCGCCAATGGCACATTGCTCGAAGCGGAGTTGGGCTTCTCCTGAATAGGTTTCACATAGCGTTGCGAAGATGTCGGGCAAGGGTTCGACGAGCAATCCCGGCATATGGTGTGCCAGGATCAGTTCATGCAAGGGGTCGCTGCGAATGCCGTCGTTGGCGCCAATCTGCAGGAATGCCGGAGGTGGATGGTTGAGGAGGTGTGCCTCGACGGCAATTTTCAGCAAGGGAAATTGGCGTTGCGCGCTCAGGTCGGCGCGCTGGATCTCGTACCCGTGCATCTGCAGGAATTTCTTGATGACTTGCTTAACCCACCTCATGGAGGGGCTCCCTTTTTGCCATCGTCCGCAACCGCCATCATGCGTTCGGTGACATGGCGCCATGTGTAGCCTTGTTCGATAAGCTGGCGGCCATTCGTCCCGAGCTGCTGGCGGAGGCCGGGATTCTGGAGGAGGCGGATGATGGCGTCGGCGAGGGCGGGGGTGTCGTCGGGCGGGACGACGAGTCCGCAGTGGCCGTTTTCGACAATGTCGGAGACGCCTTCGCAGCGGGAGATGACCACGGGCGTGGCGGCGGCGGAATATTCCAAGGACTTCATTGAGGATCGGTAGCGGCCAACGCCCATGGTGCCGGGATAGGGGGTGACGCCGACATCGAAGAGGGCGCTCCACAGGGGAATTCTTTCCCATGGCTGGTAGCCGACGAAGTCGAAGTTGGCGCGCACGCCAGCATGTTCGGCCATGCCCGGGAGCTGGTCGCCCCAAAGGCCATGGCCGACGATGACGAAGCGCGTTTCGGGGCAGGCGGCGAGGATGCGCGGGGCCGCAGCGATGAGCTGATCGATCCCCGACCACGGAAACAGGTAGCCGATGAAGCCGACATAGGGTCTGTCGGGGGTGACGCCGAGTTCGGCGGCCACCTCTGCCTTGGGCCGCGGCCGGCAACGCTCCGCATCCACGCCGTTGTAGATGAAGTGCGCCTTGTCGGCGGATACCCCGTAGGTCGCCATGACCTTCTTCCGCACCACTGGCGTGACGCAGAAGAGGGTGTCGGTCAGGGCATAGTTGATCCTCTCGGTCATGGCGATGCACCAGACCCGGAAGCGGCTGTGCCCGCCCATGCGCATCTCGTCCGTGTAGAACCCGTGGACATGCATGCAATGGCGGACGCCGAGCAGCTTCGCGGCGAGCGCGCCACTGACGCTGTAGGCCACGGTGTTCTCGTAGATCATGTCGCACCGCCTTCGCAGGCCCAGCCAAAGCAGGCAGATGAAGAGGAATATCGGCTGGAGCAACGTGCCGAGGAAGCGGATGTTGACGTAGGGCAGGTAGACCACGGGAAAAGGCAGGGATTCGGGATATGGGCGCGGGCTGCTGACCACCAGCGTCACCTCGTGCCCAAGGCCTTGCAGGTTGCGGCAGACCTCAAGCAGGTGCACCATACCGCCGGGCGTGCTGGTGGCGCCCGAGAGGTCACTGAAGCCGGTGGCGTAGATTCTCACAGGCGGTGTCCTATGGTGTGTTGCCGAGGTTGGACAGTTGGATCATGTCCAGGGTTTGCCGCACCAGGCTCTCCCAGGACAGGTGCCGCAGCACATATTCCCGGCCACGTTGGCCATGCGCGGCACGTTCCTCGGCGGGCATCCTGGCCGCAGCCACAACCTGGCGGGCCAGGTCGTCGGCGTCCTGGAAGACGAACGTAATCCCTGCCTGGGCTGCTGTGATTACGTCCCTGATGCCCGAGGCGTCTGTGGCGATCAGCATCCTTTCGCAGGCCATGTAGGCGACCAATTTTTGCAGGGAGAATTCATAACCTTCCTTCCATACGGGCGCAATTCCCGCATCGAAGCAAGCGATAAACTCTGCGGCCTTGTCCCAGGGGATTTGGCCGGGCAGGGAAAAGCGGTCTTGTAGGCCGCGTTCGCGGACCAAGGCGCGCAGTTGCGAGAGCATCGGCTCCTGGCCGCCGCCGATCATGCAGAAGAAGTTTGGGATGGCGGCGATGAGCCCGGGGGCGACGTCGACGAGGATTGGGAGGTTCTGCCACGGGAAGAGGCTGCCGAGGAAGCCGACGACGAAGGCATCCTGGGGCACGCCGTATGCTTGGCGTGCCGCCGCCTGGTCGCGGGGCGAGAAGCGCTGCGGGTTGACGCCGTTCGGGATGACCACAGTCCGCTCCCGGGGTGCGCCGCGCTCGGCGACCAGCCAGTCGCGGATCTGTCCGGTCACCGCGATGGCTGCGGTGCAACGGGCGAGGACGCGCCGCTCGATGGCCGCTTGCACTCTTCGCTTGAGCACGGTTCGCAGGCCTTCCGGCAACTCCTGGTCGGGGATGCCGTTGAACTCGACGCCATAGGGAATCCCGTGGCGCCGGGCCATCGCCGAGCCCGCATCGGCGAGGATCGAGAAGCGCTCGTAGACGATGTCCGGGCGATTTCCTTGGATGATCCGGGCCAGGCCATGGCGGAAGTGGTGCGCCAAGGCCAGGTAGCGCCAGGGCGGAGGGATGGATCCGGGGTAGGGCACCTGATGGACGCGGAGTGCGCCGGGGCCGGGCAGCCGTTCCGGCGTATCCCAGCCAATCTGCCGGAGGAACCCCGGATCGACGCAGGTCGCCAGCGTGACCTGGTGCCCGAGGGCGATCGCCGCCTCGATCCATTCCCGAGTGTGATACGGCAGGTCGGCGTAATTGTGGAAGACAATGTAGAGGATGTTCAAGGGCAATGACTTTCCGGAGGTCGCCGATTCAGCGCTCGACAGCCAATTTATCTGCCAGCCATGAAGAAAACAAGACGGTCGGGGCGGCTGCAATGTTGTCGCCTGGACTTGCTGCCATGTTCCTGCTGGAGTACGGTAGCTTTTAAATCTGGAGCCTTGCCGATGCTTCAACCTGACCTTTCCCGCGAGATCAAGGCGGCGAACCGGGCGGTGTACAACCGGATGGATGTGTCCGGGTACGAGGGGAACGAGAGCCTGTTCAATCCGCAGCGCGAGGCGGCGTGCCGGGAGGTGCTGACGGCGGCGGCGGGGCGTTCGGTGGGGGGGCGCTACCTGGACGTGGGGACGGGGACGGGGCATCTGCTGCGCCTGGCCAGGCCGCTCTTTGCGGCGTGCGTGGGGGTGGACATCGGCGAGCGTCTGTTGGCGCGGATCCGGCCGGAATTCCCGGGCGTCGGCTTGGCGGCGGCGGATGCCGAGCATCTGCCCTTTCGCGATGAATCGTTCGACTGCGTCACCTGCTATGCGATGCTGCATCATCTCTACGATCACGAGCCGGTGCTGCGCGAGGCGTGGCGGGTGCTACGTCCGGGCGGGACGCTGTACACCGACCACGACCCGAACTACTGGCTGACTCGCTTCTACCGTCCCTGGTACCGCTGGCGGCACCGGCGGCGTCCGGGCTTCGGTTCGCCCCAGGAGGAGCTGGCGGAATACCACAACACGGTCTCGTCGGGGATCGACCCGGAGCGGTTGGCGGGGTTCCTGCGCGGTCTGGGGTTTGCCAAGGTGACGGTGACTTACCGGTTGACCGACCGTCCGCATTGGCCCTGGCCGATGCGCCTGGCGGTGGGGATGCTGCGCCTGGCGGCGCGGGCCTGGCCGGCGAAGAGCTTCCACAGCCATTTTGCGATTGTCGCGATCAAGTGAGTGAGATGCTTGGCATGGTGCACGTCGAATCCTGCGAACTTTGCGCAAGCCTGGATTGGCGGATCTTGATTGCCGATCCAGACCGGGCGCATGGCACTCATGGTGACGTAGTGCGTTGCCGGAACTGCGGGTTGATGTTCCGCAACCGTCGGAAGCCCGTGGCGGCACTTTCCGCCAACTACGATTCGCTCGACTATGAGCGTCCGCCCCGGGAATGGATAGAGGGCCGGGTTGCCTCGTTTCGTCCTTACCTCCGGGGGCTGGAGCGATGGCGCCGGAAGCAGGTGCCTGCAGGCGAGGGACCTGGCGTTGCCGGGGATTCCTTGCCGACGACTGGGCGGATCTGCGAAGTTGGTGCAGGACATGGGTTTACGTTGGCTGCATGTCGCGAAGCGGGATGGGACGTCCACGGCGTTGAAGTGGCGGGGGGTGCGGTCGCCTATGCCAAGCGTGAGCTTGGCTTGGGACTGCGCCATGGCACGCTGCGTGAGGTGCGGTTTCCGGATGGCCATTTCGATGTTGTCTTGCTCTGGAATGTCCTTGACGAGGTGCCGCATCCCCGCGATGAGTTGTCCGAGGCGCTCCGCATCCTGCGTCCCGGGGGAGGTGTCCTGGTCCGCGTGCGCAACGGTGCCTTTCATGTGCCGGTGTTGCGACTGGCCAGGCTCTTTCGTCGGCATGCGCAGGAGGACTGTTCTGCGGTCGTACACCTTTACGCCTTCGATCGGACTCGGCTTCATGCCTTGGCTGAGCAGTGTGGATTTTGCGCGATTCGCATCCGCAATGCCCGCTTGACCTGGACGGTGATGCATGGGACTACCGGAGCTTCGGGGATGGCGCGCAAGCTGGTCTTGTGGGCAACGCGGGTGCTTGCCAGAAGTGTGTCTGTTCTCAGTGCCAGCCGCCTGCTTTTTGCGCCATCTCTGGTCATGGCGGCGGAGAAGCCGCTGGCTGTTGAATCCGTTCTCCCCTTGGTTGTTTCAGGGGCGAGTGCGAGCGAGCATGCCAAGCGTTGAGTTCCGTTGTTTGGGAGCTGGTGAATGAAGCGAATTGCCGAAGTGATCACGCGGATGGTTGCCGGGGGGGCGGCGCTGAACGTCCGTGCCTTGATCGAGGGAGGGCAGGGGCGGTACGACTTCACCTTGTTCACGGGGCCGGAGGATATTCCGGAGCCGGAGCTGGCGAAGGTGCGCCAACTGTGTCCGGTGGTGATGATCCCGGAGATGGGACGATCGATCCGTCCCCGCGACGATTGGCATGCCTACCGGCATCTGTGCCGTGAATTCCGCCAGGGGGCGTTCGATGTTGTCCACACCCACACCTCGAAGGCTGGATTCCTGGGGCGCATGGCAGCGGCGAAGGCGCGGGTGCCGACCGTGATCCATTCCCCGGCCGGCACGATCTACGCGGCTGGCAGCCAGATCCCCGGCGTTCCCTCTGGCGGACTGAAGCTTGCGATGCTGCGCCTGGCCGAGCAGGTGGCCGGGCGTCGCACCACCTGGTTGACGACGCTGAGCCAGGACGAGCGTGACATCTGCATCCGGCTCGGGCTGTCGCGCGCGGAGAACACGGTGGTCATCCCCAATGGCATCGACCTGGCGGCCTTCCGTCCGCGGGCGGGAGACCGCGGCGAGGTGCGTCGCAAATTCGGCATCGACGGGGACGAGTTGCTTGTGCTCAGCGTTGGACGCCTCAGCAAGGAGAAGGGGCATGATGTCCTGATCGAGGCTTTTGCGCAGGTCGCGGATCGGCTGCCCCGGGCACGCTTGATGGTGGTCGGCGATGGCCCCGAGCGGAAGGCATTGGAGGAAAAATCCAGATGCCCAAGTCTCGAATCCCTGTTGGGACGATGGGGGCAGGGGCAGGGGCAGCCGGGGAAGGCGAATTCCGCGCGCGTCCTTTTCCCTGGGCATCGGGACGATGTCGCCCGGCTGCTGGCGGCGGCGGACCTCTTTGTCCTGCCTTCGCGGTACGAGGGTTTCGGCTTGGCGGTCCTCGAGGCCATGGCGGCGGGCGTGCCAGTCATCGCCAGCCAGGTCGGTGGCGTCCCGGAAATCATCCGTGACGACATCGACGGACGTCTCATCCCCGGTGGCGATGCGGGTGCCTTGGCCAAGGCGATCGCCGAATTGTTCGCCGATGCGGCGGCCCGCGACCGCCTCGGACACGCCGGACAGTGCCGTGCCCAAGCCTTCTCCTGCGAGACGATGCTCGCAATGTATTATCAATTATATGAATAAAATAATTTACATTTAATTTTACCCCCGTCCCTTGTTTTAATACAAAAAATATTTTATAACAAAAATAATCTTAATAAATGAATATAAATAAGGGACGTGGGTATAATTGATTATAGTTATTAAAAAGTGTAAATTATATGGAGAATGGCGTTGTCCTGCGGGGGATTCGCGCTTCGGGGAAATGATGTTACATTCAAGCATATGTTCTCTGCGGCTGGAGGCAGAAGTGTGGGCATGAGCGCGATATCCCTCTTCCTCCCCTGGGGGGTGCGGCGATGGCCGCGGCGTTTGGCCGTCTGCCTGCCGTTCCTCCTGGCGGCCTTGTTGCCGAACGTGATCAGCGCGGCCGATGGGGGATTGACGAATTTTCTTGACGTCACGCCCGACAATCCCTATTTCCCCTTCCTGATTCTCTTCGGTGCTTTGGCGGGCGCCTTGACCTTCTTCAGGCCGAAGCTTGGCTTGGTCGTCATGCTCTTCTTCATCATGGTGTCGACAGACATGCCGACCTCGGGAGAATCGGCCGCCCGGCGTCCGGTGACGATCCGCATCGAGGATCTTGTCCTAGTGTTGGTTTCATTAGGCTGGATGCTCAACCGCGCGCGGACACGCGACCTTGCGTTCTTCAAGAATGTGCCGGTGAACCAGGCGATCGTGCCGATGGCTTTGCTCATTGTCCTGTGTACGGTGATCGGCCATTTTCAGGGGACGGTCGAGGCGCGTAGTGGCTTCTTTTTCAGCATGAAGCGACTGCAGTACTTCTGGATCTTCTTCATGACGCTGAACCTGATCGACACTGGGCGAGAAGCCCGGCTGGCGTTCTGGCTGTTTTTCTGGGCAGCAACGGTCATTGCGTTCATTGGGCTGGTTCAGTTCTTCCTGTACCCAATGTCGGAATTGGCCCGCGGCGGGGCCACGGCGACCACCGGCTTTGGCCGGGCGAACACCTTTGCGAGCTTTCTCCTGACAATGGTGGGATTGGCGATGGGGGTGATGCTGTATGCCGGGGACCGGCGTCGCCTGGTTTTAACGGTGGGCGCATTCGCGCTGTTTGTCGGTGCTCTCCTCATGACGAAGTCGCGCGGCGCCTATGTGAGCGTGGTGCCGGTCATGGCCGTGATCCTGGTGGTTACGCGCAGCCGTCGCGGAGTGCGCGTTTTTGTGGTGCTCATGGCCCTTCTTGCGGGGTACTTCATCGTCAAGCTTGCGATGGTGGGCGAGATCGGCTGGCTGGTCAACCGGCACTATGACGACTTCGGCTATCAATTTGCTTCGATTGGCAAGGTTGCCCGGGAAGGGATTGCGGCGGATTCTTCGCTGAACGCCCGCTATGCCTATTTTTGGCAGGACGTGGAGCGAGCTCTGGAGTATCCGTTTTTTGGCCGCGGGGTGGGTTCGGTGCCGTTGGCATATTTCGATGTCCAGTACAAGCGCGAGTTGCATGAAACGGGCTTGCTTGGGTTGCTGGCCTTCTGCTTCATGAATGGAGTGATCCTGCTGGCCATGTTGAATTTCTATCGTCGCTCGGCCGATCCTCTGCATCGTGGCTTGGCCATCGGCTTCTTTGGCGGGCATGTCGGCATTCTGGTGCATGCCCTGACCATTGAGAACTTCTACACCATCTTCAACATGGAGGCGTTCTGGTTTTCCCTGGCCTTGCTGATGGTGCTTTATCATGGTGAAGAGCGGCGGGGCTGGCGTCCG
>CAZBDL010000068.1:0-11310 GCA_964490525.1 uncultured Victivallales bacterium
CCCTCGTCGACGGGCGCGTCCGCCGTGAGGGTGGCGTCCATCTCCAGAACCGCACCATCGACCCAGCCATCGTCGACCGTCACCGCATGCTGGGTGCTGGGCCCAAGGTGCGAGATGCCAGCCCGGCGGATCTGCTCGCCATACCCCAGGTGGACCGGCAAGTAGACCGTCGTGGCCAGGCACCCGCCTAGGAACAGGCCCAGCACCGCCATGGTCGGCCAGCGTCGACGGCGCCGGACGGACGGACTCGCGAGGACGATGCCAGGCGCCACGGCCAGGCCCTCCACCGCCAGCGCGACCGGGGACGGCGCAACCGGCAACACGCTGGCATGCGAATGCCCGTGCATCGTCTTGTCCCAGAAATGTGGCGCCCAGAGGAACTGCAGGCAGCCCCGAATCGCCCCGACGCTGATCAGCCCCCAGTAGAGCGGCATGAGCAAGGCCGGGCGCCAGGCCCCGGGCATCCCGCGCCGCCGCCCGGCCAAGTGATGAACCGCCAGGAACAGCACATTGATGCCGCCCAGGAAGGCCGCCAGCACCGCCGGGATCAACGTCCAGGGGCTTTCCGGAAAAAACAACCGCCACGGGCGCCATAGCCACGCCGCCAGGATCGCCCAGCAGATGGGATTGGCCAACATCGCGAAGAGGTGCCCGCCCACCATTGCCATCGCCTGCACATAGCGCAACGGCCCGATCTCGGCGGCGGCGACGAACGGCCGCCGGGCATGCGTCAGGAACGTCTGCCCATAGCCCTTCATCCAACGCGAACGCTGCTTGATCCAAGGCCACACCGCCCGCGGGCATTCCTCCCAAGTCGTCGAGTCAAGGATCCGGGTCTCGATGCGGTGACGGGCCAGCTCGATGCCCAAATCGCAGTCCTCCGTGACGTTGTAGGGATCCCAGCCCCCGGCCCGGCGCAGCGCCGCCGTCCGGAAGTGGTTCGAGGTTCCCCCCAGCGGAATCGGACAGCGCAGCGCATGCAGCCCCGGCAGGAAAAGGTCGAACCAGGCGCTGTACTCCAGGGTGAACCAGCGGGTCAGCAGGTTGTCGCCGTGATTGTAGAAGTTCAGCTTCGCCTGCAGGCAACCGAGGCCCGGCGGCGAGCGCCGGAACACCGCCACCGCCTTGCGCAACTGGTCCGGGTCGGGACGGTCCTCGGCGTCATAGACCACCAGCAACTCGCCGGTCGCCGCCGCCAATCCAACGTTGCAGGCCCGCGGCTTCGTCCGCGGCTCTCCCGGCGGCACCGCCAGCACCGCGATGTGCCTCGGCAGGGACAGGACACGCGCCGCCGCCAGCGTCGCCGCATCGTCCGCCTCGATCAGCAGCAGCACCTGCAAGCGGTCCGCCGGATAGTCCAGCGCCGCAATCGCCGTCGCGACGTGGCCAACCACCTCCGCCTCTCGGTACAGCGGCACCAGCACCGTGTACGAAGGCAGGTCCGGGCCCAGCCCCGCCAGCTCCGCCGCCGAGACCTCCTCCTCGTCATGGAGCAGCAACCCCGCGAAGATCGCCAGGACCTTGTGGCCGACAATCACCACGTAGGCCGCCAGCAGCAGATGCCCCATCGCGACCAACGTCGCCGCCGGACGCAACCACGCCGCCGTCCCCGCCCCCACCAACAACAGCAGCAGGCACACCCCCTGCCCCCGCGTGCAGCGGATCCGCGCCTTCGCCTCCGGCACTTTTCTCAGGACGTCCGCCACGGCACCTCCCGGGCAATCACCCGCCGGTGCCCAGAGGCGGCTTTCGTGCGCGCTCCCGCATCATGGCTCTTCAAGCACCGTCTCCAAGGGCGGATTCAGGGGAAAACATGATATAGTAGGCCCGACCCCAAGGATTGACAAGCGAAGGAGCGGGCATGACTTCCATACAATCGATCGGCGCCGGGCTGGTGTATACGGGCGAGGGCGTCCGCCGGGATGCCTGGTTGAACTTCCGCGAGGACCGCATCATCTCGCTGACGGCGCGGCCGGCGGGGGAGCAGATCGGGCAGTATCCGGTGTTGACGCCGGCCTTCATCGATCCGCACTGTCACATTGGCATGGAACGGGCGGGGGAGCCGGGACGCGAAGGCGAGGCCAACGAGCATCTCGACTCGCTGATGCCGCTGGCCGACGCCCTGGACTCAGTGCAGATGGATGACGAGAGCTTCCGCGAGAGCGTCGAGGCCGGCTTCCTGTATTCGTGCGTCGTCCCCGGCAGCGGCAACATCATCGGGGGGCTCTCCGCAGTCATCCGCAACTACGCCAAGGACACCAATGCGGCCCTCATCGCCCGGGCGGGGCTGAAGGCCGCCTTCGGCTACAACCCGATGTCGACCCACGACTGGAAGGGCAGCCGTCCGCATACGCGCATGGGCTGCCTGGCCCTGCTCCGCCAGGAGTTCTGCGAGATTCGCAACAAGCGGACGGCGGCGGCGCAGGCCAAGGGGAAGGGCAAGACGGGCAACGCCGAGGCCGAGCTCTCGCCCCGCCAGCAGGTCATGGCCGAGGTGCTTGACGGGCAGACCGTGCTGCGCGTACACGTCCACAAGGCCGACGACATCGCGGCGTTGCTGCGCTTCGTCGACGAGTACGGCATCCGGGTGACGGTGGAGCATGCGTGCGACGTCCACGAGGAGGACACCTTCCGCGAGCTGGCACGGCGGGAGATCCCGGTGGTGTACGGGCCAATGGACTCGTTTCCCTACAAGGTCGAACTGCGCCACGAGTCGTGGCGAAACCTGCGTCACCTGCTGGCGAGCGGGGTGGACCATGGGCTGATGAGCGACCACCCGGTGATCCTGCAGCGCAACCTTTTCCAGTGCCTGCGCTTCTACCTGCGGCTGGGGCGCGAGCCGGCCGAGGCGATCGGCGTGCTCACCCGTCAGAACGCGGCGGTGCTGGGCCTGGACGACCGCCTGGGCACGCTGACGAAGGGCAAGTGGGCGAGCTTCGTCGCCTGGACAGGCGATCCGTTCACTTTCGCCGCGTATCCCGCCGCCGTGTATGGCGAAGGCTGCCTGCTGCACTGCGAGCAGGGCTGACCGGGGTTGCATTTGCGGCGCGGCGACGGGATATTCCGGGATGATCTCACGATGGCTGGTCAGGCTGAACAACCGGTTGACGCGCTGGCGGCGGGTCCGGGTGGCGCCCGGGGAGCTGCTGCTGCTGCTGCCGCACTGCCTGCAGGCGCCGGGCTGCGCCGCGGACGTGGTCGCCGGGGTGGAGAACTGCCGGGGCTGCGGGCGGTGTCCGTATCATGAACTGAAGCCCCTGGCGGAGCGGCTGGGGATCCGCATCATGGCGGCGGCGGGGGGACGCCAGGCGGTGTCGGCAGTGCGGGCGCGGGAGGTGCGGGCGGTGGTGTCGGTGGCGTGTGCGCGGGAGCTGGTGGCGGGAGTCCTGATGGTCCTGCCAAAGCCGGTGCTGGCGGTGGAGAACCACCAACCGCTGGGCCCGTGCCGCGGAACGGTGGTCGAAGTGTCCGCGGTCGAGGCCGCGGTTCGGGAACTGTTGCGAACATCGCAGGCGGAGGAGGCAGGCTGATGGGCAAGGGCGCGAGCGTGCTGGTGGTCGGGGCAGGTCCCGGGGGCCTGACGGCGGCGATGATCCTGGCCCGGCGCGGCTTCCGGGTGACGGTGGTGGAGCGCGGCGACCGGGTGGGGGGGCGGAATGCGCGCATCGACCTTGGGCCATACAAGTTCGACACCGGCCCGACGTTCCTGATGATGAAGCACATCCTGGACGAGGTGTTCCGGGAGGCGGGGGCGGACGGGGACGCGCTGCTTGAGTTCAACCGTCTGGATCCGATGTACCGGCTGCAGTTTGCGGACTTCGCGCTGCACCCGACGCAGGACCATGCTCGGCTGAAGGCGGAAATCGCGGGCCTGTTCCCGGGGCGGGAGGGGGGCGTGGACCGCTTCATGGCGGCGGAGGGGCGGCGGTTCTCGGCCATTGCACCGTGCCTGCAGAAGGCGTATTGCTCGCTGGGCTCGCTGTTGTCGCCGCGGCTCTGGGGGGTGCTGCCGCATCTCTCGCTCGGGCGCAACGTGTTTGACATCCTGCGGGGCTACTTCGGGCACGACGAACTGGCGCTGGCCTTCTCCTTCCAATCGAAGTACCTGGGGATGTCGGCCTGGGAATGTCCGGGCTTCTTCTCGATGCTGGCCTACATCGAGCATGCGTTCGGGGTGTGGCATGTGCGCGGGGGCCTGAGCGAGATTTCGGAGGCGATGGCGCAGGTGGCGCGGGACAACGGGGCGGAGATCCGGCTGGGGGCAGAGGTCGAGCGGCTGCTGCTGGCGGGGCGGCGGACGGTCGGCGTGCGGCTGGCCGACGGCGAGGAGATCCGTGCGGACGAGGTGGTGGTGAACGCGGACTTCGCGTGGGCGATGACCCATCTGGTGCCGGAGGGCACGCTGCGCAAATGGGGTCCGGAGGGGCTGCGGCGCAAGCGCTTCTCGTGCTCGACCTTCATGCTCTATCTGGGTCTGGACCGGACGGTCGACCTGCCGCACCACACGATCGTGTTCGCGCGCGATTACCGCCGCAACGTCGAGGACATCTTCAACCGGGGGCTGCTTTCGGACGACACCTCGTTCTACATCCGCAATGCGGGCGTCACCGACCCGACGCTGGCGCCGCCTGGGCACAGCGCCCTGTATGTGCTGGTGCCGGTGGCCAACCTGCGCGCGGACATCGACTGGGGGGCGGAGGGTTCGCGCTTCCGGGAGCTGGTGCTGGACGCGATGCGCGAGCGCACGGGCCTGCCGGACCTGCGTCCGCACATCCGGGAGGAGCGGATCATCACCCCGCCGGACTGGGAGCGCGACCACCATGTGCATGTCGGCGCGACCTTCAACCTCGCCCACAACCTCGCGCAGATGGTCTATCTGCGTCCGCACAACCGCTTCGAGGAGCTGGCCCACTGCCACCTGGTTGGCGGCGGCACGCATCCGGGCAGCGGCCTGCCCACCATCTACGAGTCCGGGCGGATCACCGCCAACCTCATTTCCCGCGCCCACGGCGTGGACTTCACCTCCCACAACCGACATGCGTGACGACGAGGAGAACGTTCAACGCTCAACATGCAACGCTCAACGTTCAAGCGATGGGTGGGGCGGGCATGCGGAATTGGCCGTTGAGTGTTCAACGTTGAGCGTCCGCATATCTGTCCTTCGGGAGAGGCGAACATGCACCTGGCGCGACATCTAGCCTGGCTGTTGGCGGCGTGGCTGCCCTTGGCGGTCTCCGCGGCCGAACCAGCGCCGGCGGGGGCGGGCGACGTCGCTGCGGCACCCGCGACGGGCCTGACGGTGAAGGTCAGTGGCCTGCGCAATTCGCAGGGTCAGGTGGCGGTGCTAGTGTTTGACGGGGCGGAGGGTTTTCCTGGCGACCATCGCCGCGCGGTGCGCCAGGCCTTCATCGGGCTCCGCGACGCGGACGGCAAGCCGCGGCCGGAATCCGCCCTGTCGGCGACCTTCGCCGACCTGCCGTCGGGAAGCTATGCGGTGAGCGTCCTTCATGACGAGGACGGGGACCGCCGGATGCGCACCGGGCTTTTCGGGATTCCGCGCGAAGGCATTGGCGCCTCCAACAATCCGGCCATGCGCTTCGGGCCGCCGAGCTTCGCCGACGCGAAGGTGGAGATTGACGGCGGCGGGTTGTCGCTGTCTATTTCGCTCATCTACTTCTGAATGCCCTGAATGCCCGACGCCTCGCTTCCGCATTGAACCTCGTGCGCAGGAACGACACCATGCCCCGCCGCCTCGCGTCCTTGTTGTTGATTCTGGCCATGGGCTCGGCAACGGCGGCGGAGGTTGTGCTTGAGGACTGGGACACGGACTTCGGGGAATGGACGGCGCAGCTTTCGCGCGAGGGGGAGAATCCGGAGCTGTTGCATTATGAGATCGTCTCGGGGACGCTGGAGGTGAAGGTGCCGGCGACGCAGGTTTCGATTCTGCGCCACGACCTGGACCTGCCGACGGACGCGGTTCGCCTCTCCGTCGAGGTCACGCCCCTGGGCAAGGGGTTCAAGGAGATCGAGGTGGGGATGGCCATCTATTCGGCGGGGAAGGCGCTCGATCCGCTGGGCCGGACGAGGGTCGCCGAAGGCACGGGCATGCAGGTCGTGTCCTTTCCGGTCAACGCGATGACGCACATCGGCTCTTCATGGAACCGGCTGGCCATCCGCATCTACTGCGAGACCGATGCCAAGGTGCGGCTCGACAATTTGAAGGCGGTCCTCCGCAAGTAGCGCCCCCGGGGGGCGGCGAAGGCGCGACGGCCGACCTGGTCAACGGGGATCGGGGTGCCCGGCGATCCGGACTCAGGGAGCGCGGAGCCGCTCGCCAAGGGCTTCGACAACCTTGCCGAGGGGCATCTCCTGTTGGGCGGCATCGGCGAGGTCGCGGAGGATGACCGTGCCGGCGGCAAGTTCGCTGTCGCCGCGGATGATGGCGAAGCGGGCGCCAGACTTGGCGGCAGCGCGAAGCTGGGCCTTGAGGCTGCGGGCCTCGACCTCGGCGATGGCGGCAATCCCGGAACGCCGCATCTGCATGGCAAGGATCAGGTTGCCATGGATGGCGGCCTCGCCGAGACCGGCCAGGAAGACGGCGGGAGCGGGAACCAGGGGGACCGTGGCGCCGTCGGCCTCGCGGGCCATGAGCAGCCGCTCGAGGCCGGCGGCGAAGCCGACGCCGGGGATGGCGCGGGCGGCCCCGGGAAGATGGACTTCGTAGCGGCCGCCGCCGGCGATGGCGTTCTGGGCGCCGAGGCCGTCATGGAGCACCTCGAAGACGGTGTGGACGTAGTAGTCGAGGCCACGGACGAGGCGGGGGTCGACGTGATAGGGAATGCCGAGGTCATCGAGCAGCCGGCAGACCTTGGCGAAGTAGGCGCGGGATTCCGGGCGGAAGCAGGTGGCGATGTCCGGCGCCCCGGCGATGACCTCGCGGCACGCGGGCACCTTGCAGTCGAGGATGCGCCACGGATTGCGGGCGAGGCGCTCATTGCAGTCGGGGCACATCTCGGCGATGCGCGGGGCGAAGAAGGCGCGCAGGAATTCCGCGGCCGGGGCGCGGTCGGCGGCATCGCCGCGGGTGTTGAGGATCAGCCGGGCCCCGGCGATCCCGCATGCCTCAAGGTAATGCAGGAGCATGGCGATGCATTCGGCGTCCAGCTCCGGGGCCATGCGGCCCGCATTCTCGACGCCGACCTGGTGAAACTGGCGACGGCGGCCGGCGGCCGGCCGTTCGCCCCGGAACATCGGCCCGAGGTAGTAGACGCGCTGCTCGACACCATTGAGGACATCGGTCGCCAACAGGGCGCGCATGATGCCGGCGGTGCCCTCAGGCCGCAGGGTCAGGCTACGGCCGCCGCGGTCGGTGAAGGTGTACATCTCCTTGCGGACGACCTCGGTCTCGTCGCCGAGACCGCGGGCGAAGATCTCGGTGAACTCGAAGACGGGGGTCTGCATCTCCCCGTAGCCATAGCGGGCGAAGATGTCCTGGGCGGCGGCGGCGAGGAGACGCCAGGCTGGCATTTCCGCCGGGGTGAGGTCGGCAGTTCCCGGAGGTGGGGCGAGCTGGGCCATGGCCAGGACCGATACGGCTGGGGGAGAACACGACGACCCCCGCAGAGGCGTCTGCGGAGGCCGGTTCGCGGGGATCAGGAGGGCGTCGCCGCTATTTCTTGCGGCGGCGCTTGAGGGTCGCCGGCTTGATCTGCTCGACCTTTTCCTTGAGGTCCTTGCCGGGACGGAAGCGGACGACGACGCGCTCGGGGATGATGACCTCGTTCTTCGGGCGGTTGGGATTGCGGCCCTTGCGGCTCTTGCGGATCTTCACCTCGAACACGCCGAAGTTGCGCAGCTCGATGTTGCGGCCGGCGATGAGCTCGTCGGCGATGCTGTCCAGGGTCTTCTGGATGACGTCGGCCACGTCGTTCTGCGTCAGGCCCGTCTCGTCCGCGATCCGGACCGCCATGTCGCGCTTGGTCATTGGGGCGTTCTCCTCTGCCACGGTGTCAAGGGGTTGCGACGGGAATTCTACCATCGCCGCATCGCCAATACAAGCGGCGGCGGTTTTTTTTTCCCGGCGGCATAGACGCGGGGGCGGGGGACGGTGATGCGCGCGCCGCGGCGGAAGATTGTGATTCGGGGCAAAGGAGGTATAGTAGCACCCTGCTTGACTGGCGCCTTGGCATGACGCCTCGCCGGGGACAGGGACAGGGTAAACATGGCGAAAAAGGACGACAAGCCCGGCGGGGGATTTTCCTTCGACCGCGACCCCGGCAGCCTGCAGGAGAGCGGGGATCTGGACTTCACCTTCTCGGATGTTCCGGTCCTCGGGCAGGACGCCAAGATGAAGGAGAAGTTCTCGTTCGACCACAAGCCGGAGTCGCCGCGCGCCGCACAGGATGCGCAAGACGCGGCGCTGGCCTCGTTCGAGCAGATGCTGCGGGAGTCGCCGCCGACAGAGCCCGGGGGGGGGAACGCCGACCCGGTCACCGATGTCTCGCACGGCATCGACGAGGAGTTCCTGACGGAGCAGCGCGAGCGTTGGCAGCGGAAGGTGCAGCGGGCCTTCCGCCAACGCAGCCTGGCGGTCACGACGAAGCTGGCCTATGTGCTGGTGCCGCTGCTGGTGCTGGCCGGGCTGATCTACCTGGCGACGTCCCTGTGGTTCCGCTACCAGGCGGAGGAGGATGCGAAGCGGAACTATGTCTCGCCGCCCAAGCGTCCGCTGATGGACCGCCGCGAGAGCGAGGAAGCGCGCAAGCTGAAGGAGGCGATGGAGCAATCCTTGGCCAAGGGCGACGCGGCGGCGGCCGCCGGCGAACACGCCCAGGCGGTAGCCATCTACCGCGACCTGGTGCCGCGGGGCTTCTTCAAGGCGGGCTTCCTGCAGCCGCGGCTGGGGCGGTCCCTGGCGCAGCTGGGCGAGACGGATGCGGCGCTGGCCGCCTACCGCGAGGCGATTACGGCGGGCCCCATGGAGGCGGGCGTGTTCTCCGAAGCGGCGGCCCTGTTCAACAAGGCCGGCCTGTATGCCGAGTCCGCCGAGACCCTGAAGGCGGGACTGAAGGCCTTTCCGGAGGACGCCTCGCTCCATGCCATGCTGGCGGAGACGAGCTATGCCCAAGGGGATACAGCGACGGCCCTGGCCTCCTTCAAGAGCCTGAAGCGCGGCGACATGAGCGAGCGCCAGCTGGAGATCTACGGGCGGCTGCTGGTGGCGGGCGGCCAGCGCGACGAGGGGCGCAAGGTCTTCTTCTTCGCCGCCAAGCGCTTCAACTCCTTCGCGGCCTACCTTGCGGCGACCGAGGTGGCGGACCGCCCCCAGGACCGGATCGAGATCATGGCGCACGCCAGCGGCGCTCTGGCGGACGCCCGGGAGAAGAATGCCGCCCTGGCCGTGCTGGCCAGGCATCTGCACGAGGCCGGCAAGACCGAGGAGGCCAAGAAGCAGCTGGGCATGGTCAATCCGGCGCAGTTGCTCGCCGCCCACGTCCCTGGGTTTCTGGAGACCTGCTTCCTGGTCGGCATGACCGAGGAGCAGGTCGGCGAAGTCATGGGCCAAGTCCGCAAGGGGTTTCCCGACGACCTGGCGGTGCACGTGGCCATGCAGGATGTCCTCGTCGAGGTCCGGCAGCCCTCGCTGATGCTCCGCCTCTATGGCGAGTGGTGGGCAAACAGCCCGGGCAGCGCCTCGGCCAACTACCTGTACGGGCGGGCGCTGAAGACGGGGCCCGACGCGCTGGAGCGCTTTGCCAAGGCGACGCAGCTGGATGCCGACATGGTGGAGGCCTGGCAAGCCCTGGCCGACCTCCACTTCATGGCCAAGCGCTGGACCCAGGCCGAGCAGGCCTATGCGGCATGGGTGCGGCTGCGTCCGGACGACGGCGAGGCCCGGTACCGGCTCGCACTGGTCCACCTCTATGCCGGGCATGGCGCCGAGTCGATCGAGGACTATGCCCGGTACCTGCAGACGACGGCGATGCCGGAGCAGGATCAGGTGCTCCGGCTTCTCGACCTGGCGCAGCGTCTGCCGACGCCGGAACTGGCCGAGCGCTATCTTGCCCGCCTGCGGGCCTTGCCCGGTGCCGCCGAGGAGGCCCGTGTCCAGGAGCTGCGCACCAAGCTCTTCTTTGGCCAGCTCACCGACCAGGACTTCGAGGATGTCGTGCCCCGGCGTGCGCGCGAAATCCAGCAGCTCCACCTGCTGGCGCGCGGCAAGCTCCGCGAGGTGCTGATGATGCCGACGCCCCCGGAGGACTTCCCCGAATTCTGGAAAGTCTTCCTCTGCCGGCTCAGCAACATCGAATGGCAGGACAATGCCGAGCGCCTGATCGACCGGCATCGGGGCTCCACGGATCCGACGGTCACGATCCTCGGCAACCTCTGGCTGGGACGGATCCCGCTCGACGAGGCCCGCGCCATGAACGACCGCATCCCCCCGGACCAGGAGCCGCTCTTCTACTTCATCCTGGCGGAGGAGTACCGCCGCCAGAACAACGCCGTGGGGGCAAAGATCTGCTACACCCGGGCCTTGGCCGGGCGACCCAACCCCCTGACCAAGGTGATCGAGCACTTCAACCGGCCGCGGCGCGGCTTCTGACACGGGGATCGGATCGACCATGGCGGAACATGTTCCAGGTAATCCGTTGGTGGAGCACGGGCAAGGCCATCTCCTGCATTTCCTTCCGGAGCTGGGCGCGAGCGAGCGCGAGCGGCTGACGGCGCAACTGGCCGCGATCGACTGGGAGGAGATGGCCAGGCTCATTCGCAGCCATGTCCTCGTTCGCCCCGCCGTCGGCATTCCCGCCGACCTCCAGCCGGCCGCCTGCTTTCCGCTGACGCCGGCGGACGAGGCGCAACGCGACCTTTACCGCCGGGCCGAGGCGCGCGGGGCCGAACTGATCCACCGGGGACAGGTCGCCGCGCTGACGGTGGCCGGGGGACAGGGCACCCGGCTCGGCTACGACGGCCCGAAGGGCACCTTTCCGATCACGCCGGTGCGCCACAAGACGCCGTTCCAATACTTCGCCGAGTCCCTCTTGCGCGCCGGGGAGAAATACGGCGCGGCGATTCCCTGGTGCATCATGACCAGCCCCGGCAACGATGCCGACACCCGCGCCTTCTTCGCCGCCCACGGCCATTTCGGCATGGCGCCCGGCGATGTCCACTTCTTCATGCAGGGCACGATGCCGGCGATCGGGCTGGACGGACGGCTGCTGCTGGAGTCGCCATCGTCACTGGCCCTCTCCCCGGACGGCCATGGCGGCACCCTGCTGGCGCTCCGCAAGTCGGGCGTGCTCGAGGCGC
>CAZBDL010000069.1:0-11265 GCA_964490525.1 uncultured Victivallales bacterium
GGCCAGACCAGCCCGTCGCAGCAGAAGTTGCCGTCGTTCGGACGGTCCCCGAAGTCGCCGCCATAGGCCCAGAACCAGTCCCCGCCCGGACGATGGCATTCGGCCTGCGCCGCCGCCACCGCTGCCGCCGCGATCGGGTATTCGGGGGCCGGCTGCCCGAGCGGACCATCGGCCCGGCGCAGCAGGCCGTGATCAACCCACTCCCAGATGAAGCCCCCCTGCAGGCCGTGATGCGCCTCGAACGCGGCGACATAGTCCGCCAGGCTGCCGTTCGAGTTGCCCATCGCATGCGAGTACTCGCAGAGGATCAGCGGGCGGGTGTCCGCCGTCGTCTCCGCCCAGCGTACGATGTCCGCAATCCCGGCATACATCGGACAGATGATGTCGGTCCCCAGCCGGTTGTCGGTACGCGTCCAGTCCACCGGGCCCTGCGTCCAAGGGCCATGCACCGCCCCCTCGTAGTGAATCGGGCGCGAAGGGTCATGGCGGCGGATCCAGCCCGCCAATGCATCGTGGTTCGCCCCGTAGCCGGACTCGTTGCCCAGCGACCAGGCGATGATGCAGGGATGGTTGTGGTCGCGGATGACCATGCGTGCCCCACGCGCCACGAAGGCCTCGCGGTAGCGCGGATCCCGGCAGAGCGTGTCGTAGTTCGCGTGGGACTCGATGTTGGCCTCGTCGAACACGTAGAGCCCGTATTCGTCGCACAGGTCGTACCAGGCCGGGTCGTTGGGATAGTGCGAGGTGCGCACCGCATTGACATGGTGGCGCTTCATCAGCAGGATGTCGGCCAGCATGCCCTCGCGGGTCAGGGCCTTGCCCCGGACGTCGTCGTGCTCATGGCGGTTGACCCCGTGGATGAGCACCGGTTGGCCATTGACCAGAAGCTGGCGGTCGCGGATCTCGAGGCGGCGGAAGCCGATGCGGCAACTGACCCGGTCGGCCAGCTCCCCCTCGGGACTGCGCAGCGCGACCAGCAGCGTGTAGAGGAACGGGCTCTCATGGCTCCAGGGACGGGGACGGCGAACTTCGCATTCGAGCACCTCAAGCCCCTGGCGGACGATCCGCGCGGCGCAATGTCCCTCGTCCAGCCCATGCCGCAGCAACGGCCGGCCCTGCGGGTCGAGGACCTGGGCCTCGACGCGCCACCCCTGCTCGCGCAGGACGCGGTCCCCGTCGAGCCGCACCTGAAGTCGTAGATGGCCGTCCCGGCACGCCTCGTCGAGCGTCGCGGTCGCCGCCACGTCCGCCAGGCGCTCGGTCGGCAGGGCATGCAGCGTGACGTCCCGGAAGATGCCCCCCATCCACCACTGGTCCTGATCCTCGATGTAGCTCGCGTCCGACCAGCGCACGACCATCGCCGCCAGCACGTTCTCCCCCGCCCGCAGATGCGGCGTGAGGTCGAACTCCGCCGGCAGCCGGCTGTCCTTGCTCATCCCCACCTCCTGCCCGTTGAGCGCCACCCAAAGCACGCTCTCCGCCCCCCCCACCTCCAGGACGATGCGCCTCCCGCGCCAGCCGCGCGGCAGACGGAAGCGGGTGCGGTAGAGGCCGGTCGGATTCTCCGCCGGGACCCGCGGCGGCAGGTTCTCGAAGGGCATGACCACGTTCGTGTAGTGCGGGATGCCGTGCCCCTGCATCGGCCAGCTCGACGGCACCGGTAGCCGTTCCCAGCCCGAGTCGTCGAAGTCCGGCGCCGCAAAGTCCGCCGGCGCCTCCTCCGGGCGCCCCACCAGACGGAATGCCCAACTCCCGTTCAGGCTCAGGCTCGACGGCGTGCTCTCACCGTCGGACGCCCCCGGCCGCGTCCAGGTCGCATGGATCGGCAAGCGGTTCAGCGCGATCAGCTCGGGCATCTCCCAGAAGCGGACACCGGCGGCAAGCAGCGAACTCATGGTCGGCCTTTCCAGGGTTGGTGGTGCCAAGGCGCATAAGCTACCCCGCTGCCTGCCCCCTGTCCACCCCCACGGGGAAATCCGAAAATACGTCATAAACCTATGCAGAATAAATTATTACATCTGATCGTCATCATCCGGCACACAATATCTTACCAGTAAGAATAATGAGCACATCCATGACGGTAAAATGAGTTCATATTATTCTTACTGGTAAGAATAATGTCTCGCGATGTTGCGGTGCGCTTGGATCAAGGGGTGCTCCCTCGCCATCCCCCCGGAGCGGTACGTTGGGGGGAATTCGCCAATCGGCAGACCAGGGCGTGAGTCTCGGGGCCGGAGCGTGGCGGACGCGCCTGGCATGACGGTTTAGCTGCCGGTTTCGCCGAACCCGGCACGGCCCGCGACGGTGCCCTGACACCCCTTCAGCCGCCTCCCCGATGGCCTCTCAACAGCGCTAGGTTGACGGCTGTGCGGGCTTGCGCCCAGGAGATTTTGAGATATATTCCCATTTCAATCATTTTTCCCAAAGCAGTCCGGCATGACGGGAGCAGGGGCGATGGAGACCAAGGGCATGGCATGGCGCTGCACGGTCTGCGGCTATGTGCATCCGGGGGACGCCGCGCCGGAGTTCTGTCCAGTGTGCGGCGCGACGCGGGATGATTTCACGGCGCAGTCCGAGGCATTGGTGGCGGCGACCGGCTCGCCCGCGGCCTGGCGTTGCTTGATCTGTGAGTATGTCCATGAGGGGGAGGAGCCTCCCGAGGCCTGTCCGGTGTGCGGGGCGGAGTCGGCACGGTTCGAGGCGTTGTCGCTGCCGTCGTCGACGGCGGTGGCGGACGTCTCCCCGGGCAAGGGCCTGCGGGTGGTGGTCATTGGCGGGGGAATTGCCGGGGTGGCGGCGGCGAAGACGGTGGCCGAGTCCTCGCCGTCGGCGTCGGTGACGTTGGTCAGCGAGGAGCCCGCGCTGCCCTATTACCGGCTTAATCTGACCCGTTATCTTGGGGGCGAGATCGGCCAGGATGCCCTGCCGATCCATGCTGCGGGGTGGTATGACGCCGCCCGGATCCGGCTTCGCGCCGGAACGACGGTGGTGCGGATCGACCCGCAGGCACGACAGGTTGCGCTGGCCGATGGCGAGGCGTTGTCCTATGACGCGCTGATCCTGGCGCTGGGCTCGCATCCCTTTGTGCCACCGTTGCCCGGGGCCGGGCTCGACGGCGTCATCTCCCTGCGCACCGCGGCCGATGCCGACGACCTCCTTGCCCGGATTCGGCGCGACCCGCGCTGCATTGTCATTGGTGGCGGCGTCCTCGGCATCGAGACGGCCGGGGCGCTGGGCCGCCGCGGCGGGCAGGTGACGCTGATCGAGAGCCATGGCTGGCTGATGCCGCGTCAGCTCAACCCATCGGCCTCGGCCCTGCTCGAGGCGCACCTGGCGGCACTGGGCGTGACCATCCGCCGCCAGGCCCGCACCCGCGAGATCATCGGCGACAGCCGGGTCGCGGGCATCCTGCTCGACGACGGCACCACCGTCCCCGGGGCGACCGTGGTCCTCGCTACTGGCGTTCGTCCTAACACCGCCCTGGCCCGCAAGGCGGGGCTGGAGGTCGACAAGGGGATTGTCGTCGACAACCATCTGCGCACCTCGACCGCAAGCATCTTTGCGGCCGGCGACGTCGCCGAGCACAACGGCGTGCTCTACGGGGCCTGGGCGCCCTCGCAGCACCAGGGCCGGATTGCGGCGCTGAACGCGCTGGGCATACCGACCGAGTTCGGCGGCATGCCTCGGGCGAGCAGCCTCAAGTTGCTGGGCATCGACATCCTCAGCCTCGGCCGCTTCGCGCCGGAGGACGGCGGCGACCAGGTCCTGGCCGCCGGGGACGCGGAACGCCTGGCGCACTTCCTCTTCCGCGACGGGCGCCTGGCCGGGGCCATCCTGGTCGGCCATCCCGAACTGGGGACGGCCGTCAAGCAGGCCCTCGAGGGCGGCGTCAGCTTTGCCCGCCTGCTGCGCGACACCCCCGAGGCCGCCGCGGTCATCGCACGGCTCGCGGCCCCTGCATCGTCTCCTGAACCCCCAACCATAGTGATCCCCAACATCCCAGAGGAAAGGAAGCGCGACATGCCGACCATGAACAATCTGCAGGAGGCCTTCGCGGGCGAGAGCCAGGCGAACCGCAAGTACCTTGCCTTCGCGAAGAAGGCGGACCAGGACGGCTTCCCCCAGGTCGCCAAGCTGTTCCGTGCCGCCGCCGAGGCGGAGACGGTTCATGCCCACGCGCATTTCCGCGTCATGGGCGGGATCAAGGACACGCCGGCGAATCTCGCGGCGGCGATCGAGGGCGAGGGACACGAGTTCAACAGCATGTACCCGACGTTCCTGGCCGAGGCGCAGGCCGAGGGCAACAAGCCGGCCGAGGTCTCCTTCAAGAACGCGCTCGTCGTCGAGGGCATCCATCATGGCCTCTACACCGAGGCGCTCGCCGCGGTCAAGGCCGGCAAGGATCTCCCCGCCAACAAGATCTATGTTTGCGCGGTCTGCGGCAACACCGTCGCCGGCGCCGCCCCCGACAAGTGCCCCGTCTGCGGCGTGGGCAAGGACAAGTTCAGCGAAATCGCCTAACGGGTCGCGGCCTCCGGGTCACGGGTTCCGAGACGCGAGTCCCGGGATCCGGAACTCGGAACCCAGGTCTCTGGTTTCGGGTCTCGGGTTTTTGGTCTCGGGAGGCGGGCCTGCCATGCCCTGAAGGGGCGGGGCATGGCGTGCCCCATGGCATCTCCTTTCCCAGGGCCGGAGCTTGGCACACGCGCCCGACATGTCGGTTTCGCCGAAACAGGCACGGCCCGCGACGGTGCTGGCACCCATCCAGCCGCCGCCCCCACGGCACTTTCAATAGCGCCATGTCGGCAAGAACCCCACGCCAGGAAACAGCGGCCATCGTCGACGCCATTTCGTCTTACCAGTAAGAATAATCGGCACGAATATGACAATAAAATGAATTCAAATTATTCTTACCAGTAAGACAATATGAGAGAGAAACAAGCCGTCAGGGATCCCCTCTGGACATCGTGACGGTTGTCCACGCCGTGCACGAAAACGAGTATGACGCGAATCCCTGTGCTAATGAAGAAGCCTGCTCCCGCGGGCGAACCTCTGTTTCCCGAAGAGCCAAGCCAAGCCGAGGACGAGCACGAGGACGAGCACGAGGACGAATTCGGCCCGGCCTATGAATTCCTGAGGACGGCGACGAAGGCCTCCTGGGGGATGTTGACCTTGCCGATCTGCTTCATCCGCTTCTTGCCCTCTTTTTGCTTTTCGAGGAGCTTGCGCTTGCGGGTGATGTCGCCGCCATAGCACTTGGCGGTGACGTTCTTGCGCAGGGCACGGACGTTCTCGCGGGCGACGACCTTGCCGCCGACGGCGGCCTGGATGGCGACGAGGAAGAGCTGCTGGGGGATGACGGCGCTGAGCTTCTCGGCGATCTGGCGTCCGCGGGTGTGGGCGTGGTCGGTGTGGACGATGCAGGAGAAGGCGTCGACCGGCTCGCCGTTGACCAGCATGTCGAGCTTCACCAGCTTGTCGGCCCGGTAGCCCGTCAGCTCGTAGTCCATGCTGCCGTAGCCGCGGGTGATGGACTTGAGCTTGTCGTGGAAGTCGATGAGGATCTCGTGCATCGGCAGCTCGGCGGTGAGGATGACATGTTCGGCGTCGATCGAGTCGGTCGAGGTGCAGACGCCGCGCTTGCCCATGATCAGGTTCATCAGGTCGCCGATGTAGCCGACCGGGGTCATGACCCGGGCGGTGATGATCGGCTCCTCGATGCGCTCGATCAGGGTCGGGTCGGGCAGATGCACGGGGTTGTCCACCGGGGTCATCGTGCCGTTGCGCAGGTAGACATGGTAGATGACGCTGGGATAGGTGGTGATGATGTCCATGTCGTATTCCCGGCGCAGGCGCTCCTGGACGATCTCCATGTGGAGCAGGCCGAGGAAGCCGCAACGGAAGCCGAAGCCGAGGGCGGCGGAGGTTTCGGCCTGGTAGGTGAAGGCGGAGTCGTTGAGCTGGAGCTTGCCCATCGAGGCCTTGAGCTGCTCGTAGTCGGCGGTGTCGATCGGGTAGACGCCGCTGAAGACCATCGGCTTGACCTCGCGGAAGCCGGGCAGGGGCTCGGCGCAGGGCTGGCGGGCCTCGGTGATGGTCTCGCCGATGCGCACGTCGGCCGGGTTCTTGAGGTTGGGGATGACATAGCCGACCGAGCCGCCGTCGAGGCTGTCGGCCGGGCGCCTCTCCGGGGGGAAGAAGCCGACTTCCTTGACCTCGCTCTCGAGCTTGCTGCCGAAGAGGCGCATGCGCATGCCGCGGGCGAGCGAGCCGCTGACGACGCGGACATAGTTGACGACGCCGCGGTAGGCGTCGTAGTTGGAGTCGAAGACGAGGGCGCGCACCAGGCCGTCCGCCGGGATCCGGGGCGGGGGGATGCGGGCGATGACGGCGTCGAGGACGGCGGGGATGCCGGAGCCGTCCTTGGCGCTGACCATGAGGACGTCCTCGCGGGGGATGGCGAGGATCTCCTCCATCTGGCTGAAGCACATCGGCAGGTTGGCGGCGGGCAGGTCGATCTTGTTGATCAGGGGGATGACCGTGAGCTTCTGGCGCAGGGCGAGCTTGATGTTGGCGACGGTCTGGGCCTGGACGCCCTGGGCGGCGTCGACGATGAGCAGGGCCCCCTCGCAGGCGGCGAGGGCGCGGCTGACCTCGTAGGAGAAGTCGACGTGGCCGGGGGTGTCGATGAGGTTGAGCTGATATTCCTGGCCGTCGCGGGCGACATGGCGCATGCGCACGGGATGGCTCTTGATGGTGATGCCGCGCTCGCGCTCAAGGTCCATGCCGTCGAGCAACTGTTCCTTGAGGTGGCGCGGCTCGACGGTGCCGGTCAACTCGAGCAGGCGGTCGGCGAGGGTCGACTTGCCATGGTCGATATGGGCGATGATGCAAAAGTTGCGGATGTGCTCGGGACGGATCATGGGGACGGGCCTTCGCATGCTGGCGGGGCGGGGAGCGGAGCCCCGGGCGGGGTCTGCGTCCCGGGAGCCGGAATGTACACGCGCATCGGGCACATGCAACCGGGCCATGTGGCCATGGCGGCCCGCTAGCCGGTCAGGTCGCGTTGGACGATGTCGCCCGGGCGCGTGGAAAGCCCCGGCCAGATCTTCCGTCCGGGATAGATGCTGGTGTGGATGCCGGTGTGGACATCGTCGCCGATGATCGCGCCGAGCTTGCGGCGGCCGGTATCGACGAGGACATCTCCGGCCATGGCGCGATGGTTCTTGCCGTCGTGCCGGAAGTTGGCGGTGATGGTGCCGGCGCCGAGGTTGGCGGCGACGCCGACGACGGAGTCGCCGACGTAGCTCAGGTGGCCGGCCCCGACCCGGTCCATGAGGAGGGAGTTCTTGATTTCGACGGCCTGGCCGACGTGGCAGCCGTCGCCGATGGCGGTGCTGCCGCGGAAATAGCAGTTCGGGCCGATCTTGCAGTTGCGGCCGATGACGACGTTGCCCTCGATGTAGACGCCCGGGAGGAGGACGGTGCCCTCGCCGATGACGGCGTGCCCGTCGATCGTCACTCCGGCGCGGACGGTGCCGCGGATCTCGTCGTGGTCGAGGGCGCCGACCAAGTCTTCGTTGACGGCGAGGAGGTCCCAGGGATGGCGGAGCAGGCGCGAGGCGGCATCCAGGGCCAGGGTGGTGACGGGCCGGGCGGGGGGGGCGCCGTCGGCCGAGATCCAGGCGAGGGGGGTGCCGTCGGGTGCGGCGACGATGGCGCCGTCGCCGGCCTGGCGCAGGGCGGCGGCCAGGTCGCGGGATGGCCACAGGGCATCGGTGCAGGCGAGGACCGGCCCGGCCTCGTCGGCCGCCGCCAGCAGGCGCGCCTGGATGGCCTGGCCGAGGGTGGTGCCGGCGACGGGGCAGTCGGCCCAGGCGCGGCGGCAGGTCAACGGCTCGAGCAGCTGGGCATCGGCGAGCGCGACGAGGCGGAACCTCATGACCCCAGCTCCTTCCTGACGATCGCCGCGAGGCGCTCCGACCAGCGCTCCACCAGGTCGGCCTCTTGCGCCTCGACGAGGATGCGCAGCTTGTTCTCCGTGCCCGAATAGCGGACGTTCAGGCGGCCGGTCGCCGCCAGCGCCGCCTCGGCCTCCGCCATGGCCTCGGCCAGGGGGGCGACCGTCGCCAGCGGCGGCTTCTCGCGGACGTCAAGGCTGGTCAGGCGCTGCGGGAACTCGCGCATGCAGTCGGCCAGCTCGGCCAGCGGCTTGCCCTGGTTCATCATCAGCTTGAGCACATGCAGGGCCGTGATGATGCCGTCGCCCGTGGTCACGTAGTCCATGAAGATGATGTGCCCGGACTGCTCGCCGCCGATGTTGAAGCCTTCGGTGCGCATGCGGTCGATGACATGGCGGTCGCCGACGTCGGTCATCGCCACGGCGATGCCGGCCTTGGCCATCGCCTGGTGCAGGCCGAGGTTGCTCATGGTGGTCAGCACCAGGGTGTCCTTGGCGAGGCGCCCGCGCGCCTTGAAGTCGAGCGCGCACATGGCGAGGATGCGGTCGCCGTTGACGATGCGGCCGGCCGCGTCGCAGAAGATCACCCGGTCGGCGTCGCCGTCCAGCGCGATGCCCAGGTCCGCCCCGTGCGCCACCACCGCCTCGGCCATCGCCGCCGTGTGCGTCGCCCCGCAGCCGAGGTTGATGTTGTAGCCGTCCGGCGCGCACCCCAGCTTGATGACCTCCGCCCCCAGTTCCCGGAAGATGATTGGCGCGATCCAGTAGGCCGCCCCGTTGGCGCAGTCCAGCACGATCCGCATCCCCTTCAGGCTGCGCTGCCGCACCGACTGCTTGGCAAACTCGATGTACCGCCCGCGCGCGTCGTCCACCCGGTACGCCTTGCCGATCTGCTCGTTCGAGATGTGCGCGCTCGTGATTTCCCCCTCCAGCACGTGCCGCTCGATGTCCGCCTCCACCCCGTCCGGCAGCTTGAACCCGTCTGCCCCGAAGATCTTGATCCCGTTGTCGTCGCAGGGATTGTGCGAGGCCGTGATCATGATCCCCACGTCCGCCACCAGCGACCGCGTCAGATGCGCCACCGCCGGCGTCGGCAACGGGCCCAGCTCGAAGACGTCCATTCCCATGCTCACCAGGCCGCTGGTCAGCGCCGTCTCGATCATGTATCCCGAGAGCCGCGTGTCCTTGCCGATCACCGCCTTCTTCGAGCCATGCCCTGCCGCCCCGAAGACATGCGCGATCGCCTTGCCCACCTGCAGCGCGATCTCCGGCGTGATCGGATAGGTGTTCGCCTTGCCGCGGATCCCGTCCGTCCCGAACAGCTGTCTCATCGTCGCTCCTCGTTCCCGCAAGAATCCCGGTCCCGTATCCCCGGCCATCCTCTCCGCCTGCGGTCGGCACGGGATGACAGCGAAACATACCGTTCCGATGGCGATTTTCCCAGCCGAAAAAATCTTCCTTTCGGGGCTTGACATTGCCAAGGGGAAAGGGTAAAATAGATAACGATATCTAATTACTGGAATGCAGCCATGGCCATATCGTACAGGGACATTGCGGCGGCGGCGGGGGTGTCGGTGCCGACGGTGCAGCGGGCGCTGAACCGCGACAACAAGGAGAGCTGGCCGGGGACGCGGGCACGTGCGGAGCGGATCCGGGCGTTGGCGGCGGAGCTGGGGTTCCGGAAGAATGTGGCGGCGCGGACCATGCGGAGCCGCCGGTTCAACCAGGTGGGGGTGCTGCTGCGGGATGTGCCCGGGGGCAACCTGCTGGACGCGACGCTGTTCGAGATCCTGCTTGGCATCAATGCGGGCTTGGAGGAGGCGGACCACAGCCTGGTGGTGGTGCGTTTCAGCGAGGGGTCGAGCCGGGAGCCGCAGCCGTTTCGGGAGAACATGCTGGACGGGCTGGTGGTGCTGGGGACTCTGCCGCCGGAGATCGAGGTGCGGGCGTCGGCGCTGGTCGAGAAGGTGGTCTGGGTGGAGGCGGCCTGCTGGCAGGAGCAAGATTGCCTGCGCCGCGACGAGCTGTCGGCCGGGCGTCTGGCGGTCGAGGCGCTGCACCGGGCGGGACGGCGACGCATCCTCTATCTCGGCCCGGAAGTGCGACCCGCCTCCCATTACAGTTGCCATGAGCGGCTCGCCGGGGTGCGTGAGGCGGCGGCGGCGTTGGCCCTGCCTTTCGCCCACTGCGCCTGCCAGGCCGAGACCCTGCTGGCGGCGCTGGACGGCCTCGGCCTGCCCGACTCCGGCGTGGGCATTGTCACCTACAACCATGACTTGGCGGAACGCCTGCTGGCCATCGCCAATGTCCGTGGCTGGCGCATCGGCCGCGACTTTGGCTTGGCCAGCGGAGACAGCATCGATGCCCTCAAGCAGCGTTGGCCGGAACTGAGCCGGGTCAAAATGTACCGCTTCAGCATGGGCCGGGTTGCCGCCGACATGATCCTGAACCGCATCCGTGGCGAATCCTGCCCGTCGCAGCGTTGCTCCGCCGCTTGGGAGCCGGGGGAGACGGCGTGAACTGAGGCAGGGGGAAGAGGGGAAGATGAGGGATGAAAACGCTCAACACTCAACGCTCAACGTTCAACACTCAACTCTCAAGGAGACGGACGATGAAGGGTATGCTGACGGCGATGGCGGTGGTGGCGATGATCGCGGGCGTGCAGGCGGGAAGCATTGTCGTGACGGACTTCGGGGCCTGCACCATCCCGGTCGCGGACAAGCTGAACCGTCCCAACCCGAACATCAGCGGCACCGTGCCGACGGGGTGGTCGGACGATTCGCATTGGGGCCAGGCCAAGGTCACCTACACCCCGGAGCAGGATCCCGACGGCACCGCCTACCTGCGCATCCAGGTGCCGACGCCCGGCTCGGGCAAGCCGGGGGCGTTCGTCAACCTGAACGTCCCGGAGATGACTGGCAAGACCGCCTACACCCTGTCCTTCCGGGCGCGGAATCCTGGGCAGACGGTGGTCGCCATCGGCATCCGTATGAAGGAGAAGCCGTGGACGATGCTGGCCAGCAAGACTGGCAAGCTGACGGCCGACTGGCAGGACTACCGGGAGACCTACACCCTCGACGCCAAGGACACGCCCATCGGCATCTGGATCATGCTGCCGCCGGGCACTGTCCTCGACCTGAAGTCCCTGGAACTGACGGCCGATCCCGGCCAATAGCATGAGGAGAATGGCCATGGCGATCATCACATCCCCTTCCGGGCGCGCCCCCGGGAGCATCCCCGGGAACCACGCCAATGGCGTGGCAAGCGCCAGGCTTCGCTTTGGCGGCTCGTCCGCCGGGAGCATC
>CAZBDL010000070.1:0-4101 GCA_964490525.1 uncultured Victivallales bacterium
GGCTCGGTCGGCCTCTATCCGGTCATGTGGCAGCCCCTCTGGCTGCTGGTCCCGCCCCGCTTCGACCGGGTCGAGCTGGACCTTGGCGCCACCGGCAAGACGTTGCGCATCACGGCCCGCCGCACGGGCGTCGGCCGCTACATCACGGGCGCGGCCCTGAACGGCAAGCCCCTGGCCCGGGCCTGGCTGCACCACCGCGAGGTCGCCGATGGCGCCGACCTGGCCTTCACCCTGGGCGACACCCCGAACGACTGGGGGCGGAGCGACCTGCCCCCGACCCTGTGACGCGCCCGTCCGTCCGTTTCCCGGACTGCGGGCGGCCAGGAGGCTCAGGGGGGGCTTGATTGGCGCATTGCCCGGGAATGGGATATATTGCCAGCTCGTGAGCAGGAATGACCTTCATGCCCGGGGAGACTCATCCGTGAAGACAAGATGGCTTGCGCTGGCATGGATGGCGGTGGCCTTGGCTTCGCTGCCGGCTTGCCGTCATGGGGAACCTCCGGCGGCTGGTGATGACGCCGCCGCCGAGGCCATCCCGGAGGTGGTGGCCCCCGCCGGGGTCATGGCGGACGACCTGGCCGAGGTCGCCGTGGCACCGGCCGGTCCCGAGCTGACGGCCGAGCCTTTGGACGAGGCCCCGGCGTCCGCGGCACCCATGACCGAGGCGTCCCCCGTGGCCGACCCCTCCCCATACCTGTTGCGCGTCGGGGATGTCCTGGAGATCTCCGTGCTGGACGAGCCGGAGATGTTCCGCGACAATGTCGTGGTCATTCCGGACGGCACCATCACCTATCTGCTGACCGGCGAGGTGCCTGCCGCGGGGCGGCCGGTCGGCGAGGTGCGCGAGGCCATTGCCGATGCCCTGAAGGCGTATTTCGTCGATCCCCGGGTGAGCGTCATCCTGCGCACCCTGGCCGAGCCCGAGCCGACGCCCGAGGAGCTGCGCGAGCCCGACTACGTGGCGATCATCGGGGCGCTGCGCAATCCCGGCAAATACGAGATGACCCAGGGCTACCGCCTGCTCGACCTGATCGCCGACGCTGGCGGCATGCTCTATTCGCGGGACGAGTTCGGCTCGCGGGCCATCGCCAACCTGAAGTCCGCCTACCTCTCCCGCGACGGCAAGATGCTGGACGTCGACTTCGACCGTCTCCTGCGCCTCGGCGACATGAGCCAGAACGTCGCCTTGGCGCCGCATGACTTCATCTATGTGCCGGATGCGGAGACCGACAACATCTACGTGCTGGGCGAGGTCCGCTCGCCGCGCCCGATCCCGTTCGTGCGCGACATCACCCTGATCGAGGCGGTGGCGATGTGCGGCGGGTTCACCGAGGTCGCCCAGCGCTCCGGGGTGATGATCATCCGTCCGAGCACCGGCACCAACTTCGAGATCAACCTCGAGCGGCTGCTGCTGGGGCAGGAGGAGCTGAACCTGCCGATGGAGAACGGCGACATCGTCTTCGTCCCGGAGCAGGGCCTCAGCGAATACGCCCGCTATGCCCGCTACCTGACGGACTTCGCCGACCTGGTCCTCAGCGGCTACCAGGTCCGCGAGGCGGTCCGCTTCCCGAAGCTGAAGCGGGGAGAGGCCCCCTGAGCGACCATCCCGCGGGCTGCGGAGGACAGCGCATCATGCCTGAGCATCTGCAGGGTTGGCCGTCAGCCTACATGGTGGCCTTCGCGGTGGCGGGAGCGCTTTCCCTGCTGCTCACCGCCCTGTCCCTGCGCATCCTGCCCCGCCTGGGCATCATGGATCAGCCTGACGAGCGCAAGATCCATGTCCGCCCGGTTCCCCGCATGGGCGGCGTCGCCGTCTATCTCGCGTTTGCCGTGACGATGATCCTGATCGGCCCCTTCGACCGCCCCCAGCAGGGCGTGGTCGTCGGCTCCGGCATCGCCCTGATGATCGGCATGGTCGACGACATCCGCGGCGTCTCCGCGGTCGTCAAGCTGGCCGCCCTCTTCCTCCTCACCCTGATGATGCGCGCCTTCGGGGTGGTCACCAACCTGCCCTGCCCGTGCCCAGGCGTTTCCCCGGACCTCTTCAACCTGGCGGTCACCATGCTGTGGCTGACCGGCATCTGCAGCGCCATGAACGCCATCGACCACCTCGACGCCCTGGCGGGGGGCATCGCCCTGGTCGCCACGCTGGCCTATTTGGCGGTGTCGATCCAGACGGGCCAGATGGCCTGGGGCCTGACCTCGATCGCGCTGCTTGCGGCCGTCCTCGGCTTCCTCTGGTTCAACCGCCATCCGGCCCGCATCTTCCTCGGCGACAGCGGCAGCTTCTTCCTGGGCTTCAGCCTCGCCGCCATCGGCATCATGGGGGGGTGGTCGGAATCGCCTGTCAAGGCGGCGATCGTGCCCATCGCCGTCCTCAGCCTGCCCATCTTCGACTTTGTCCACGTCCTTGTCGTGCGCCGCTGGCGGGGCACCACCCTCACCCTGCGCGAGACGATCACCTACTGCGGCAAGGACCATCTCGGCCATCGCCTGATGGCCCTCGGCTTCCGCCAGGTCGGTGCCGCCCGCCTCGCCTACCTGCTCTCCGCCACCGTCGCCATCTCCGCTTTGGTGCTCCGCGACACCGACGGCCTGGAGGCCTGGCTCCTTGTCTTTCAGATGATAATGATATATACTGTCATTTCAACGATCATGCTGACGGCAGCACCCCCAACGAAAGATGCGGACAGCCATGGCGCCTGTCCCTGATGCAAGTTCATCCGCGATGGCGGATGGCGGCGTGGATCCGGCCGCCAAGGCGGCGTATTTTGCCGTGGCCGTCGCCCTCCACCGCCTGAGCGGGCCGCTGCGCGAGAAGCGCGTCGTCGATGCCCAGCCCCTGCTGGCCGCCATCGACCACTACCTCGCGGTCCTCCAGCGCGACGAACGGATGCCCCTCTCGCTGGCCAGCGCGCCGCATGCGTACATTGTGCGCGAATCGGGACAGCCGCTCCTGGCTGTCCTCACCGTCCATGGCGTGAACACCTTGACCTACAGCGTCAAGATCTCCCGCGACCTTGGCGTTCCCGAGAAGCGCCTGCCCTACCTTGCCCTCGCCGCCCTCTGCCACAACCTTGGCCTGCTGGCGGCTTCGGATGCCGACCTGAAGCGCCTGACGGACGGCGTCAACCATGCGGCGGAGCTGGCCGGATACGAGGCCCATACCCTGGAGTACCTGCGCCTGATGAGGTTGCCGGGCCCGTTCCTGGAGACGGTCGAGGCGCTGCTCGCCTTGGCGCGCAACAACGAGCAGTCGCTGTCCCGCACCAGCATGCACGAGGCCATGGCCCAGTACGCCATGATCATCCATGTCTGTTGCGTCTTCGAGCAGCTCACCCATCAGCGCTCCTATGGCGAGGTGCTCGCCCCGGTCGATGCCCTGCGCAAGATGCGCGGCGAGATGAAGGACTACTTCCACCCCGAGATCATCAAGCTCTTCTTCAACCACCTCTCCGTCTATCCCCTTGGCAGCTTCGTCAAGCTCAATTCCCACGAGACCGCCAAGATCGTCGCCATGAATCCGGGGTTCATCATGCGCCCCGTCGTCGCCATTGTCCTCGACGAGGAGGACCAGGAAAAGCCTGAACCGGTGCGCCTCAACCTCCGCGACAAGCCCAACCTGTACATCAAGCGGGCGGTGGTCGACGACGCCCTGGTGGAGAAGTACATCAACCTCTTCTAGCCGACGCCTCGTCGGCAGGCTCCCGGGAGCACGCGCCATGGCCACATCCAGGCATGCCGTCCTCGTCGTCGACGACGATCCGCAGATCCAGCAGCTCCTCCGCCAGTTCGTCGAGGAGAACCATGGGCAAGCGCTCCTGGCGCGCGACACCGAGGGCGCCTTGGCCCTGGCCCGCGGCAACCCCGTGGACATCGTCCTGCTGGACATCGTCCTGCCGGACGAGGACGGGCTGGCGGCGCTGCGCAAGATCCGCGCCTGCCTGCCGGCCGTGCCGGTGATCATGATGACCGGCTATGACGAGATGGCGAAGGCCCGCGAATGCCTGGCCGAGGGGGCCTGCGACTTCATCGCCAAGCCTTTCGACTTCGACTACCTGCGCACCTCCATGCTGGCCAACATGCTGGGGGCTTGAGGCG
>CAZBDL010000070.1:4201-11240 GCA_964490525.1 uncultured Victivallales bacterium
TTCGGTCTGGGCTTTTATTCCGGGAGCGGCGATGGGTTTGCGGCAGGCATGGAGAGATTGTGGGCCACGTCTGGCCGTGGCGGTGGGTTTGGCGCTGGGCGCGCTGCCCTGCGTCGCCCAGGCGGCGCCCCCCCCGATCGAGACGGTCGGCGGCAAGACGGTGATCAATGTCCGGGTCTTCCAGCTGCCGGATCCGAGCTGGTCGGACACCAAGACGCAGGCCGATGTCGCCGCCGTGCGCCGCTTCCGCGAGCGCTTCCCGGAGATCTTCGCCGAACGCTACCGCGCCAAGTACGAGGCGCATCCGGAGATCTACGGGGAGCATGACTGGGACAACGTCGAGGTGCGCCTGACCCCGTTCACCGGGATCTATGTCGAGGGGGTTGAGACCGACTTGCTGGCGATTGCTGGCGGCCTGGCGCCGGACGTCCTCTACATCAACTTCCGCAAGTCGGACAACTACATCCGGAACCGCTTCCTGCATCCGCTTGACGACTACCTGGCGACGATGACCGAGGAGGAGATCGGCCACCGCATCAATCCCAAGCTCTGGCCGGTCATTCGCCGTCGCGGCCCGGACGGCAACGAGCATGTCTGGGCGTTGCCCTATGACGGGGCCTTGGGGCGGGTGCTGCTCTACCGCAAGGATCTCTTCGAGGAGCATGGGCTCGCCTTTCCGGACAACCATTGGACTTGGGAGGACATGCTGGCGGCGGTGCGGAAGATCACCGACCCGGCGAAGGGGCGCTATGGGCTGGCCTTGGGCCGGGGCAAGCACGAGTCCTGGTTCTGGACGACCTTCCTGTGGTCGGCGGGTGGCTCCGACATGGTCTACGATCCAGCGACGGACGACTGGCGTTGCGTCTTCGACTGCCGCCAGGCGGCCAAGGCCCTGGACTTCTATGTGCAGCTGTCCGCGGAACGTTGGGTGGACGCCGAGGGCAATGTGCGGCGGGGCTACGCGGACAAGGATTCCTCCGACCGCGGCACGAAGTGGGAGCGCGGGGAGATTGGCATGCAATTTGCGTATGTCGACGAGAAGCTGCTTTCGACGATCAACCCCGAGCTGGTTGGCATGGTTCCCGTGCCGCTCGGGCCGGTGCTGCCCGCGGACCTGGCGGCGAAGTTCGCGGCCGACGGCCTGCTGTGGGAGGGGCGCACCCGCGGGGCGGAGCTGAACAGCCGCATGATGGGGCTGTTCTCAGGGATTGCGCATCCTGCCGTGCGCGACGCGGCCTGGGAGTACATGCGCTTCTACGACAGCGACGAGGCGATGGCGATCAAGGTGCGGGTGATGGTCGAGGGCGGGCTGGGGCGCTTCCTCAATCCGCGTGACCTGCGCCGCTTCGGCTACCCCGAGTTCGAGCGGCTTTCTCCGCAGGGCTGGGCCGAGACCTTCGACCTGGCCATCCGTTCCGGCCGTCCCGAGCCCTACGGCAAGAACAGCAATGTCGCCTACGACGAGATGACGCCGCCGATGCACTTGGCCGAGGGCATGGCGATGCGCGACGAGTTGCCGGCGGACGAGGAGGCGCGGCTCGACATCCTGCAAGGCCTCCTGCGCGACGCCACGACGCGCGCCAACGAGGTGATGATCGGCATCATCCCGCCCCGCGTTCGGCTGTTGCGCCGCATTCTTGGCGCTCTGCTCATCCTCGCCATCATGGTCACCTTCACACTGGTCTTCAAGCGCATCATGAAGACCTTCTCGCCGCCCCGCCAGGAGGGCGTGGTGAACCAGGTCTCTTGGGGGTTCGTCCGCTACCGCTGGGCCTATGGCATCCTCGTCCCTGCGATTGTCACCGTGTTCTTCTGGCAGTATCTCCCGGTGATGCGCGGCTCAGCCATGGCCTTCTTCGACTACCGGCTGATCGGCGACTCCTCGTTCGTCTGGGTCGACAACTTCGGTGACGCCCTGTGGAGTGGGCGCTGGTGGGGGGCGATCTGGAACTCGTTGCGCTACAGCTTCCTGGTCATCTCGCTGACCTTCCTGCCGCCGATCATCCTGGCGATCCTGCTCCAGGAGGTGCCGCGGGGCAAGCTCCTCTTCCGCATCGTCTACTACCTGCCGGCGGTGGTCACCGGCCTGGTCACCACCCTGCTCTGGAAGCAGTTCTACGAGCCGTCCGAGGCGGGGGCGCTGAACTCGGTGATGCTGGCCATCCCGGCGGTCGGCTTCCTGGCCTTGGGGGTCGTCCTGATGGTTGCCGCCGGGCTTTTCGCGCGCCGCTTCTACTTCCATCGCATGTGGTGGGGGGTGGGCGTGTCGCTGGCCGTCGGTGTCGCCCTCTTCACCGCCGCGGCCAGCCCGGCCCTGGCCATCGTCATGCCTCGGGGCACCGGCCTGGCCGAGGCCCTCGGCCAGCTCCATGTCAGCCTCTTTGCCCGCCTGCCCGAGCCCTACCGCTGGCTCAGCGACAGCCGCACTGCCATGCTCGCTTGCGTCATGCCCATGGTCTGGGCGGGCATCGGCCCCGGCTGCCTGATCTACCTGGCCGCCCTCAAGGGGATCCCGGACGACTACTACGAGGCGGCGGACATCGACGGGGCGACCTTCATCGACAAGGTCATGTTCGTCATCTTCCCCAACCTCAAGATGCTGATCATCATCAACTTCATCGGCGTCTTCATCGGCTCCTGGTACGGTGCCGTCGGCAACATCCTGGCGATGACCGGCGGCGGCGCCAACACCGAGGTCGCCGACCTGGCCATCTGGTACGAGGCCTTCACCTACCTGCGCCTCGGCCCGGCCACCGCCATGGCCTGGATGCTCGGCTTCATGATGATCGGGTTCACCGTCAACCAACTCAAGATGCTCTCCAAGGTCGAGTTCCGGGCGGCGGGAGCGACCAAGTAGAGACGTCCGGCGCAAGGCCGCTGCCGCGCGGGCGGCGGCCAGGAGGAGACAGCGATGGCCATCATCTCGACGATCGGACGGCGCGCCCCCCGGGTGCGGGCGTTCATCGCCGGCATCTACCTGGTCCTGGGGATTGGCGCCGTGACCATGGTCTATCCGTTCCTGCTGATGCTTGGCGGCACCAGCAAGAGCGGCGTGGACACGCCCGACGCGGAGGTCGTGCCGCGCTTCCTGGTCGACGACGTCGCCCTGTACCGCAAGGACGCCGAGGGTTTCTTCAACGAGAGCTTGGGCATGGCCCGGCTGGCCTTCAATGTCGCGGAGCATTCCTTCCGTTCCTTTGAACCCCCGGAGCGGCCCAATGTCGCCATGGTGGCGGCATGGCGCGCCTTTCTGGAGAATTGCCCGGTGGGGCCGGACCATTATGAGATTGCCTACATTGGCTGCTCGCTGTCGCGGGGGACGCAGCCGCTCAACCTGCGGCGGTTCAAGAAGGCGATGGGGCAACGGTTCGGCGACGATCTCGATCGGCTCAACCGCGAGACGCAGAGCGAGTTCACCTCCTGGAGCAGCTTCCGGGCCACGGTGCGCTATCCGATGCTCGCGCGGACCACGCCGGCCGGCCGCTCCGGGCTGGACCTGGCCTATCGCGAGTTCAAGGAGTCGCGACCCGTCGTGGAACGCTACTATCCCAGTGTCGAGGCCTTCTACCGGATGGAGTTCCTGCAGAGCCACCATGGCCGTGACATCGCGGCCTACAACCAGGCTCATGGCACGGCCTTCACGGACTGGGCGGAGGTCGTCCTGCCCCGCCGGTGCCCGGACGCGGCGGCCAGTCCACGCCAGCGCCAGGACTGGGAGATCTTCGTCCGGGAGATCCTCAGCCCCTTGTCCTTCCGGCTTGACGAGGCGGCGACCCCCGCCTATCGCCGCTACCTGGCCGCCCGCTACCAGGGGCGGATGGCCGCCCTGAACAAGCTCCATGGCACCGACTATGCGGACTTCGGCGAGGTCTCCCTGCCCGCCGCGGCGCCCAAGCCGGGCGGCGAGATGACCGATGTCGCGACCTTCGTCCAGGGCTGGGAGGATCCGGAGACGGGCGAACGGCACCAGGCCCCCGCCGAAGCCATCGCCATCCACAGCGTCGACTTCATGTTCCGGGATTTCCTGCGCGAACGGCATGGCTCGATTGCGGCGCTCAACCAGGCGTCGGGCACCGCCTACGGGGACTGGATGGAGATCCTTCCGCCCCAGCGCGACGCCCATTTCCTCGCCTGGTTCCAGCCGCAGCGGGGGGCCTTGCGCCGGGAGTTCGCGGTGCGCAACTTCATTGCCGTCGCGGAGTTCGTCCTGCTCCAGGGGCGGGCCGTCTTCAACACCGTCGTCTTCTGCCTGCTGACCATCCTCTGCGCGCTGGTGGTCAATCCCCTGGCCGCCTATGCGCTGAGCCGCTACCGGCCGCCCTCCGCCTACAAGATCCTGCTCTTCCTGATGATGACCATGGCCTTTCCGCCGATGGTCACCCAGATCCCGAACTTCCTGATGCTGCGCGAGCTGGGCCTGCTCAACACCTTCGCGGCGCTGATCCTGCCGGGCATGGCCAATGGCTACAGCATCTTCCTGCTCAAGGGCTTCTTCGACTCGCTGCCCAAGGAGCTCTACGAGAGCGCCGAGATCGACGGGGCCGGGGAGTTCTGCATCTTCTGGCAGATCACCATGAGCCTGAGCACGCCGATCCTGGCGGTGATCGCCCTGAACGCCTTCAACGCCGCCTACAGCAACTTCATGATGGCCCTGCTCGTCTGCCAGGAGCCGCGCATGTGGACGCTGATGCCGTGGCTCTACCAGCTCCAGACCCACAGCGGCCAGGGCATCGTCTTTGCCTCGCTGGTCATCGCCGCCGTCCCGACCTTCCTCGTCTTCACGCTCTGCCAGAACGTGATCATGCGCGGCATCGTCGTCCCGGTCGAGAAGTGATCCGGCATCGCGGCGTCCGCTAGCCTCAGGCTAGGGCGACGGTGCGGGCAGGGAGGGGCAGCGCAGGACGATCCGCTCGTTGTGGGGCGTGGCCGCGCAGCGGACGCGGTATTCGTGCGTCTCCGGGACCTCCTGCTCAAGGTGGGTGCGCAGGCGCCGGCCGACGGCCGGGTCGTCCTCGTACCAGGCGTGTTCAATGTCCAGGCGGCCGGCGGCAAGGCCGGCCTGCCGCGGCGCATAATGCCCGGCAATCCGGAAGAGGCTCATGCCCTGCTTGGCGGAGAACCGGACATAGGCCTGGTGGCGGTCTCCGGACAACCTGGCGCGACCCAGGATGGTGCTGTGCCAGCCCTGGGGATGGGGAACGGGAAGCGCTTCGGCGACCGGCTGCCAGGGGCCATCCGGGGACTCGGCGACGGCGATGCGGAACGGGGTGCCGTCATTGGCCTCGCCCGGCCGGATGCCCTCGACGGTGGCGAAGACCGTCAGCCACTGCAGGGTGCCATCATGGGGTGGCTGGACCGGCACGGTCATGGCCCATGGCTGGCGCGGATCCCGCGGCATGACCCGGGAATA
The DNA here is from genome assembly GCA_964490525.1 of uncultured Victivallales bacterium. GTDB lineage: Bacteria > Verrucomicrobiota > Lentisphaeria > Victivallales > CAZBDL01 > CAZBDL01. The sequence continues at coordinate 9,612 of CAZBDL010000070.1, forward strand.
CGTGTCCGGCCTGAAGAGGAGGTTTTCCGCTGCGGCGACACCGTCGGGCAGGTCTCCCGTCCCGGCGATCCAGCGTTCCAGCAGGAAGGGGCGGGTAGGCAGGCCGAAGCGGTCGCCGTGGCGGACGCTCATGCGGTTGTCCCCGGGCGACATCAGGCGGGGCAGGGAGTGCGGTGAAACCATGAACCAGAGATGGTTTTCGAGCGAGGCGAGGGCGGCGCCCTGGCCGGTCAGCGTGATGACCATGTCAAAGACGTAGAGCCCTTCGACCAGGGCGGTGTAGTCGGCTTGCGCCAGGGCTTCGCCGTCGGCCCCGGCCGAGGCCCAGATCTCCGTCAGGGGCATCGCCTGGCCGGCCCGCCGCCCATCGTAGGGGCGGATGGCGATGGCGGCGGATGTCCCGCGGGGCAGGCGGAAGGCGGCCTTCACCGAGGCTCCCAAGGCGGGCGGCACGCGCCCCAGGGGATCGGGCACGCCGCACAGCAGGTAGGGCGACTCAAAGGGCATTTGGATGGTGCCCATGGCACCTTGGGCGACCGCGCCTTCGGGGACAAGGGCGATGCCGTCGAGGCAGTCGCTCCCCGCGGCCAGATCCTGCCAGTCGCGACCGATGCGTGGCGCATAATGGAAGAAGCCGTTGCCATGCCGCCGCCGCGGCCAGAAGCGCTCGGTCGGACCCTCCGGGCCTGGCTCGGACGGTCCGCCGCCGCCCTTGCAGACGCTGTAGCGGGCGAACATCTCGGGATAGTTGTCGAAGACCGCCCAGCGCCCGCAGGGGTGGAAGTAGCGGGTCATCGATTCGCCCGGACGCAGGCGGAAATCCATCTCGTGCAGGCCCTCATCCAGCACCGGCAGGTAGTGCGGCGGATCCGCATAGAGCGGGCGCATGACCTCGGGTGGCCGGTCCGGAAGCATGTAGGGACGGCTCGGATTCCCCTGCCCGTCCACCAGCGAGAGATCCGCGAAGGTGTCCTGACGCGAGGCGATCTCGGCCTCTCGGGGAGGATGCTGACGGTGGAACATTTGGATATCGCCGTCGAAATAGCGCCAGGCCCCGTCGCAGAAGATCTCCGTCCCCTCGTGGCCACGGATCGTCGCGATCCGGGCCGGAAAGCCTGCCGCCTGCGCCATCGTCCCGAGGACATGCGCATGGCAATGGCAGATCGTGAAGCCGAAGACATTCCAGACCTGCAGGGGGTCGTAGACGTCCTGTCCGCGCCGGAACCTTTCCTGGGCCGGCAGATAGTGGAAGAGGCCCAGGTCCCGATCCACCATCAGCGCCCACAGGGCGATGGCGAGATCCTGGCCGGATTGGCCTGCGAATCGCCGATCCTCCAGCATCCGCTCCAGGGTGGAGAGATCCGGACAGTGCTCCGACACGACCCGGGGACTGTAGCGCATCGTCAACTACGCAGTGAAGAGGTTCGTGCCATGGAAGTGCCATTTGTTACACTTCAGACTATAGCCAATGCGTCGCCGAAGGCAAGGTTGGCGGGTCAATTCGCCCTGTGACAGGGGCTTACCCATGGTCTTGAAATAGTCTTGACTCCAGCCCAAACGCTCAACGCTCAACATTCAACGCGCAACGTTCAAGGGGAAATTGAGTTCATTGAGAGTTGGGAGTTGAGC
>CAZBDL010000071.1:0-11136 GCA_964490525.1 uncultured Victivallales bacterium
GGCGATCAACGTGCCGCTGACGGTGACCTTCTCGACGGTGTGCGCGCTGACCTTCGTGCCCTGGCTGGCGTACCGGCTGCTGAAGGGGCGCGGGGAGGGCATGCGGGGGGCGGGGGCGTCCGGGCAGGGGGATGCCGGGGAGATGGATGCCGACGAAGCGGTGACGCCGAGGTGGATCCGTCGCGGCTATGCCCTGGTGGTCGGGCCGTTCCTGCGTCCGCGCAACGCCGTGCTGCTGCTGGCGGGGGTGGTGCTGCTGACGGCGGGCTCGGCGGCGCTGATGCTCCTGAAGGTGCCGCTGAAGATGCTGCCGTTCGACAACAAGGATGAGCTGCAGCTGGTGGTGGAGATGCCGGAGGGGACGAGCCTGGAGCGGACGGCGGCGGCGGCCGACGACTTGGCGCGATACCTGGCCACGGTCAACGAGGTGCGGGACGTCGTGTGCCATGTTGGCATCAACGCCCCGATCGACTTCAATGGCCTGGTCCGGCACTATGGGATGCGGCGCGGGGCGCACCAGGCGGACATCCGGATCAACTTGGCGGATCGCGACCTGCGTCGTCAGCAAAGCCATACGATTGCCTTGCGGTTGCGCGACCCGTTGACCGCGACCGCCGAGCGCCATGGCGCGGTGCTGGGGATTGTCGAGGTGCCGCCGGGCCCGCCGGTGCTGAGCACCCTGGCGGTCGAGGTCCGCGGCCGTCCCGACCAGCCCTATGCGGCGCTGATTGCGGGCGCCCGCAGGCTGCAGGATTCCCTGCGGGCGCTCGATGCCCGGCACATCGTGCAGATCGACGACAGTGCGGAGGCCCCGCACGAGCGCCTGCATTTCGCCGTCGACCCCGACAAGGCTGCGCTCCACGGGCTTTCGGTCGCCGAGGCCACGGGGACGCTGCGCACGGCGATTGCTGGTGAGGTGGCGGGAACCGTCCACGACGGCAACGAGCGCAACCCGTTGTTTGCGCGGGTGCGGCTGCCTCTGGACGACCGCAGCGACCCGGAGCGGCTCGGGCAGCTTTGGCTGACCGGGAGCACGGCGGCCGGAGTGCAGCGGGTGCAGCTTGCCGAGCTGGGGCGGTTTGCGCGCGAGCCCGAGGACCAGCCAATCTACCACAAGAACCTGGAGCGGGTGGTCTTTGCCTATGCCGAGTGCGTCGGGCGCGCGCCTGGCGAGATCATTGTGCAGCACCTTTTCCGCACCTGGTCCTGGCCCGTGCCCGAACTGCTGCGTGCGGCGGTGTCCGGACGTTGGCGTCATGACCTGGCCAACGGCACCACCGCCGAGTGGGGCGGCGAGGGGGAATGGGAGGTCACCGTGCGCGTCTTCCGCGACCTCGGCATCGCCTTTGGCGTGGCCATGCTTGGCATCCTCCTGCTCCTCATCCTGCAGACGCGCAGCCTGGTGCTGCCCCTGATCATCATGTGCGCGATTCCCCTGACGATCATCGGCATTGCCCCGGGTTTCTGGCTGCTCAATGTCCTGCTCGGGAGTACCGCCGGGGGCTACGCGGACCCCGTCTTCTTCACCGCCACCGGCATGATCGGGATGATCGCCCTCGGCGGCATCGTCATCCGCAACAGCATCGTGCTCATCGAGTTCTACCAGAAGGCGACGGCCCGCGGGCGCTCCCTGCGCGAGGCCATCCTGGCGAGCGGCGCGGTGCGCTTCCGGCCTATCGTCCTGACCGCCCTGACGACCATGATGGGGGCCTGGCCGATCACCCTCGACCCGATCTTCTCCGGCCTCGCCTGGGCCCTCATCTTCGGCCTTCTCGCCTCCACCGCCTTCACCCTGCTGGTCATTCCTGCCGTCTATCTCCTTGCCGGGCCAAGGGACGGGGAGCGGGTCGCGGGCAACGGGTAGCGGGTGGCGGGTGGCGGAAACTGGATTGCAGATTGCAGATCACAGGCAGATTGCAGATCACAGATGGTGGACTTGTCCCGCCCAGGTGGGATGGCGGATGGCAGCCTCCAGGCATGGCTTGTGGGGCGGTGAGGCGGTTTGGGCATTGGCGGCGGGGCGGCTCCGGTGGTATGCTATCTCTGGATTTATGAACGAGGAGGCGGGCGGCGATGAGTCGGATCGGCAAGGTCCTGGTGGTGTTGCTGGTGGCGGGGGGGCTGCTGGCGGTGCTGCTGTGGCAGGCGGGCGCCTTCCGGGGTGGCCAGATTGCGCCCGGCGAGCAGGCGTTGCCTTTGGCTGTGACGTCGGGCCGGGCCCTAGTCGTGGCAGCGACCTCGGTGCCGGTGATGTACCGGACGGTGGGGACGGTGCGCAGCCGCGACGAGATCGACCTGTCGCCGCGCCTCACCGCGCGGATTGTCGAGGTCTGCTTCCGGGGGGGCGACGCGGTGCCTGCGGACGCGGTGCTGATCCGGCTGGACGACACCGACCTGCGCGCCGCATTGGCCCGGGCGGATGAGCGCCTGCGGTCTGTCGAGGCCGACCTGAAGCTGGCGGAGACGGAGCTGGCGCGCTCGCGGCAGCTTTTTGAGCGGCAAGCCATTCCGCAGCGGAACCTCGACCTGGCCGAGCGCAACTTTGATGCGGCGCGGGCGGACGCCGCCGCTGCGTCCGAGGCCCGCCGCGAGGCGGAAGCCAATCTTGGTCATGCCACCCTCCGGGCCCCGATGGCGGCGATCGTCGCGGACCGTTTTGTCGATCCCGGGGACATGGCCAGCCCGGGCAAGATCCTGATGTCGATCTTCGATCCCACCCGTCTGATGCTCTATGTCTCGCTACGCGAATCGCTGGTCGGCAGCGTCAAGGTCGGCGACCAGCTCCGCTTCCGGGTCGGGGCGATCGGACGCGACCTGCAGGGCGAAGTGCGCGAGATTGTCCCGTCGGTCGACGAGGCCAGTCGCACCTTCCTGGTGAAGGTTTGCATCGGGGAGTCGGTGGACGGGCTGATGCCAGGGATGTTCGGCACGCTCGACCTGGAGGTCGGCCGCGAGCCTGCCGTGCTGATTCCGGGTGAGGCCATCCGCCGGGTTGGACAGCTCGAATATGTGACGGTGGCAGGGGCCGATGGCCATTCCCGGCAGCGGCTGGTGCGCACCATTTCCGGTTTCGGGCCAGAGACGCGTCGCGTGGTTGCGGGGCTGGCGGCCGGGGAGACGGTGCTGGTGCCGGAAGGCTCCCGGAGTTGGGGCAACAATCCAGGATGATCGTCCGGCGAGATGCCAGGTGTTCCATGGATCAGCATGACCAAAGGAGGACGCCGATGAGAAGCTGTCTCGTGCGCATGTGGAAGCTGCCGTTGGCGCTGGCGTTGCTGGCCGCGGTTGGCGTCTTCGCCCAGGACGAGGCGCCGGATGGTGCCGCCGCGCCGCCGCCCGCGAAGCCGCGCAACGTCGTCATCACGTGGGATCCGGAGAACCGCGAGGTCACGGAACTGATTCCGCTGCAGAGTCTGCCGTACGAGACGGCCGAGACGTATTGCCGACCGCTGCTTTCCGCGCAGGGCACGCTGGGGCACATGCCAGAGCGCGGCTCGGTGATCGTCCACGATTTCCGTAAGAACGTCGACCGCATCCGCGAGACGATCAAGGCGATGGACCGTCCGGCGGTGAATGTGCGGGTGGAGGTCGACTTCATGGGGACGGGAAGCGAGGCTCAGGACTCGCTCTCGGTGGATCTGCGTCGGCGCGGGGATCCGGCGGTGCGCAACAACCTGGTCTTCCGCGATGGCCGGTGGGTCCGGCCGAACGAGGTTCGCATCGGCGGCGGCATCCAGCGTGGGCGGACCACGCAGAACACCTCGCAGTTCATCATGACGATGAGCGGGCATCCCGCGACGCTGTGGGTGGGGCGGACCATCCCCGACCCGAGCTGGCTGAACCATGTCCGCTTCCGTCCCACGGTGGTGGTGGTGCCGCGACGGGGCGGGGCGGTGATCATCCCGGGCAACGATCCGGAGTGGGTGTGGCGCGACGTCGGGTCACGGCTGATGGTGCTGCCGTATTATCTTGACAACGGCCTGATCGATGTGGAGATCTACCCTGAGGTGACCTATCTTGACGGCGAGGGGCGGCGCCAGGCGATCCGCACCGAGAGCGTGTCGACGCGGCTGACGGTGCGCGACGGGCAGCGCGTCTCGATCGGCGGGGTGGTCAACGACAACCGCGAGTTCTATGTCAATCTCTTCGGGCCGGAGCTGCTCAGCCGCGACGACAGCACGTCGATCCTGGACATGTACTTGACCTGCCATGTCATGATTCCGCGCGATCCGGCCGCCGCCGCGCCGTCGGGCATCCACGATGTTCCCGGCGAGGAGAATCCCTGGCGGCGGCGATATTGAGCGGGGGTTGTGGATTGCGCATTGCGGGGCTAAGGTTGTGGCATGCATGAGCTTTCGGTGGCGATGGCGCTGGTCGGGCAGGCGCGGGCGGTTCTGGCGGAGAACCCGGGCATGCGGGCGCGTCGCCTGACGGTTGAGGTCGGCCCGTATTCCGGGGTCGATCCGGAGGCCTTGCGCTTCGCCTTTCCGGCGGCGGCGGCCGACACGCCGTTGGCCGGGTCCGAGGTGGTGGTCGAGGAGGTTTCCGCCGCTGGCACTTGTCCCGGGTGCGGTTGGCGGGGCGAGCCCGAGATCCCGTTCCTGGCCTGTCCGGGCTGTGGTGGCTTGATCACCCTGGAACGGGGCGGAGAGATGATCCTCAAGAGCATGGAGATCAATGGCGATGTGTGAAGACTGCGGTTGTCGAGAGGGCTTGGAGCGGCATGTCCATGGGCAGGGGCATGGGCATGGCCATCCGCACCGCCACGAGCACGGCCATGAGCACGAGCACGGGCACGGGCACGGGCACGGGCACGAGCACGAGCACGAGCACGAGCACGAGCACGAGCACGAGCACGCGGCGGCGGCAGAACGGACAGTCTTCGTCGAGCGCAACCTTTTGGCCCGCAATGACGAACATGCGGCGCGCAACCGTGAGTGGTTGCGTGCCCGGGGGGTGGTGGCGATCAACCTGATCTCCTCGCCGGGGGCAGGCAAAACGCGGTTGCTGGAGCGGACGCTGGATGCCTTGGCGGGGCGCCTGCCGTGCGCGGTGATCGTGGGCGACCAGCGGACCGACAACGATGCGCGGCGCCTGGCGGGGCGCGGCGCCAAGGTCCGCCAGATCGAGACGTTGAGCAGTTGTCACCTGAATGCCGAACAGGTCGCCGCCGTCCTACCGGAGGTGGTCGACGTCGGCACTCGGCTGCTCTTCATCGAGAACGTCGGCAACCTGGTCTGTCCGGCCGCCTTCGACCTCGGCGAATCGTTCAAGCTGGCCCTGCTGTCCGTTACCGAGGGCGAGGACAAGCCGGTGAAATATCCGGTGCTCTTTGCGCAGGCGCCGGTCGTGCTCTTGACCAAGGCCGACCTGCTGCCGCATCTCGACTGGGACGCCGCCGCGTGCCGTCAGGCACTCCGGCGCATCCGCCCGGGGGTCTTCATCCTGAGCCTCAGCGCCCGTACCGGCGAGGGCATGGACGCCTGGCTGGACTACTTGGCTGGCCTCGTCTGAACACGCGGCACTGGGCGGGGCATGCCGTCATGCCGGGGGGCTATGGAGCGGGGCTGTAGCGTAGGTGGGCGAGGAAGAACAGGGCCGCCGTGACCGCCGCCGCGATGAACGGGGTGGCTGTCCAGCCAGCCGCGACGCGACCGAGCATGCGCAAGTTGACGGTCTGCATACCCTTGATCAGGCCGACGCCGAGGACGGCGCCGACGATAGCTTGGGAAGTGGAGACCGGCACACCAACCATGGCGTAGATGTGGACGGTCACGGCATGGGCGAGGACGGTGACCAGTGCGGTGAAGGCATCGAGGCGGACGATGCCGCGCCCGACGGTCATCATCACCGGGCGGCTGTAGGTCACGGTGCCGACGACGATGCTGATGCCGCCAAAGAGGGCCGCCTGGCGCACGGTCAGCATGCCCTCGCCGACGAAGACGGCGGAGACGTTGGCCACGTTGTTGGCGCCGAGGGCATAGGCCCCGTAGGCGCCGGTGACGACGAGGAGGATGGTGACGACCGGGTCGTAGACGAATACGGAGGGCTTCCAGCGCCGCACCGGCCAGCGCAGGAGACGATGGAAGACGAGGGTCAAGAGGGCGGCGCCGACGGGGGTGCCGAACCAGCAGGCGACGACTTTGCCGAGGCCTCCGAAGTTGACGTTGTGCTCCATGAGGCCGACGCCGATGATGGCGCCGACGACGGCCTGGGAGGTCGACACCGGCACCCGCATCCGGGTCATGGCCAGGACGGTCAGGGCAGCGCCGAGGCTGACCAGGATGGCGCGCTCGCGGGCCTGGTTGGCCGGCTCTCCCACATGCTGGCGGCTCAGTCCCTCGCTGAGGGTGCGGATGCCTGCCTCGCCTTGCCAGATCGCTCCGACGAGGACGAATACCGCCGTCAGGATCACCGCCAGCCGGTAGCTGACCATGCGCGAGCTGACCGCCGTGCCGAACACGTTGGCGGTGTCGTTGGCACCCAGTCCCCAGCCCAGGAACAGGCCGGAGAAGTATTGCATGAAGGAGAACATGGGTGGTCGTTCCTCGCGCAGGCAGATGGGGCTCAGGGGGCAAGGGGCCAGGGGCGGCTAGACCTGGCGCTTGACGCTCCAGATCACGAGCCGGTCCTTGGCCTGTTCGCAGAGGTCGCAGATCTCGCCGGTCTCGACGACGAACTCCTTCTGCAGCAACTTCTCTCCGGCGGGCATCTTCTCCGCGAAGATGCGGGCGATCATCTTGCGCTCGAGGCGGTCGCCGAGGCTCTCGTTGTTGTCGATCAGGCGCGAGAAGTCGCGGATCCGTGACATGTCGCCGAAGCAGTCCCGGGCGGCGTCCACGGTGTAGCGGAAGGTCTCGACGGAGATGTGGACGAGCTCCTTCATGTCCTTGCGGATGTCGGGCAGGAGCTCGGTGCGCTGGTTCATGAACATGTAGAGGATCGACTCGGCCTTGCCGGGGACGCGGTCGACGAGGTCGAGGATGCCGAGCAAGTCCTCGCGCGATTCGGGGAGGATTGACTTCTCGAACATGTCCAGCTCGATCTGGCGGCGGACGTCGTCGGCGTTCGATTCCTCCTGGTGGCAGCGGCGGCAGAGCACCTCGAAATGCTCGTTGACCCCCTTCTTGAGGACGTGGTCGCAGGCCTCCTCGAAGTACTCCACCGTCTGCATCGCCAGGCCCAGGTACTCGCCGACCCTGGCCTGCAGTTCCCGGTTCTTCTTGAACAGGTACATGGCCGCGTCCTTTCATGCACAGGCGGGATTCTAGCGTCATCCCCGACAAATGCAATCACGGGCTTGCATTTTCGGGCTGGCCATGTACTTTCCACGCTTCCTCTCCGGGGTTGATAGCTCAGTCGGTAGAGCACCGCCCTTTTAAGGCGGGAGTCCTGGGTTCGAGTCCCAGTCAACCCACTTTGCCGGCCCCGGGGAGGGATGGCCAAGCAGGAATCCAGGACATCACAACCGAACGGAGGCAATCCGATGAGCAACGTCTGCAGCATTTGCAGCAAGAGCCGCGTCGTGGGCGGCTCGATCACCCGGCGCGGCCTGGCGAAGAAGAAGGGCGGCATCGGCATGCACGTGGTCAAGAACACCAAACGCCTGTTCAAGCCGAACATCCAGAGCGTGAAGGTGAAGGTCGACGGCACCGTCAGCACGGTGAAGGTCTGTGCCTCCTGCATCCGCTCCGGCAAGGTCCAGAAGGCCTGACCGTGCGGTTTCGCCTGGCCGTCGGTCGGTTGCGCCAAGCCGTGACCGACGACGGTCAGGCGCTCGCCATCTCCGGCGCCCGGCGAGGTCGCGTTGCGGGGCGCAGGATCAATCCATCGTGGGGGCGGGGGCGGAGTCCGCAGCCATGCCCTACATCTCATACACCGATGGTCCGGCCGAGAAGCACTATTGCATTCCCGAGGAGGGACGCATGGTCATCTTCGGACGCGAGGACCACACCGACTTCCAGATCCTCCGGGATTCGCAGATCAGCCGCGAGCACTTCGGCATCGAAAAGGATGACCAGGAGCGCTTTACCGTCATCGATCTTGGTTCCGCCAACGGCACCTTTCTCAATGGCCGGCGGCTGGAAAGCAACGCCATCCGCTTCCTGAAGCAAGGCGATGTCATCCGGGCCGGCAGCCAGGAGTTCACGTTCCGCGAGAAGCTGCCGCCGCCACCGCCGGTGGCCCCGCCATCGGGGCGCGGGGTGGGGGTCAAGGATGTGCTCAAGGAGTTGGAGCGCGGCAAGGGCTACCATACCCTGATGCAGGAGATTGTCGGGGCGCGGGGCAAGAAGGCCGGGGCCCAGAAGCCCGGCGGTGAAGGTTGATGCCGCCGCCGGGGGCGGAGACGCGGCATCGGCAGAGGAGACGCATCGCGATGGCACGATGGAGACGTGGGGCGTGGCTGGGGGCGGCCTGGTTGTTCGGGCCTGCGGTCTGGGCCGCCGGGGACGTGGCGTCCGCGGGCACGGCGACGGGCTCGCCGGTGATGCCCCTGACTTCGTTCCAGGAATTCATGGGGATGCTTCGCGAGTTGCTGGTGCAGCATCTTGACCTTTCCCTCCTGGGGTGGTGGGAGCTGGGCTATTTTGTCTTGGCGCTGCTGGTGGCGATGATGGTGGGCCAGGTTCTGCGCTGGCTGATCACCCACCATTTGGCGCGGCTGGCGGCGAAGACGGAGACGAAGGCCGACGACCTGCTGCTGGAGGCGATGGGAGGGCCGGTCTCGCTGCTGGCGCTCGCCGTCGGGCTTTTTGTCGGGGCGATCCCCCTGCTGGCGGCCCTTTCGCCTGCCTTGCGCATGATCTACAATCGGCTTTGCCTGTCGCTGGGGGCGGTGGCGATCGCCTGGGCGATCTACCGCATGGTCGCGGTGGTCGACCATGTCTTGGCGCGCTGGGCGGCGCGGACGGAGACGCCGCTCGACGACATGCTGGTGGTGATCGTGCGCAAGGCCTTGCGCATCGCGGTGGCGGTGGTGGCGGTGCTCTTCATTGGCCAGAACATCCTCGGCCTGAACATCACCGCCCTGCTGGGGGCGGCGGGGGTGGCGGGCTTGGCCGTGGCCTTTGCGGCGCAGGACACGATCAGCAACTTCTTCGGCTCGGTGATGATCATCCTCGATCAGCCGTTCGTGGTCGGGGACCGGGTGACGGTCAACGGCACCGAGGGGATCGTCGACGCGGTCGGCTTCCGCAGCACCCGGCTGAAGAACCTTGACGGGCACCTGATCACCATCCCCAACAAGCAGGTGGCGGACTCGGTGATCGTGAACATCACCCGTCGCCCGAACATCAAGCAGGTGACCAACCTGACGCTGGTCTACGACACGCCGCCGGAGAAGGTCGAGGAGGCCTTGGCGATCTTGCGGGAGATCTATGCGGGGCATGAGGGGCTCGACCCGGAGCTGCCGCCGCGGATCTGCTTCAACAAGTTCAATGACTGGTCGCTCAACCTGCTGGTCATCGTCTGGTACCATCCGCCCGACTACTGGGCGTTCCTGGCCTGGAGCGAGCGCTGCAATCTGGAAATCCTGCGGCGCTTCAATGCGGCCGGTATCGAATTCGCCTTTCCGACCAGCACGACCTACCTGGCGCAGGATGACCGGCGGCGCCTGGACCTGAGCGTCGAGTCCCGAGGGCCGGATCAGGAACGGACGCCATGAGGCGACGCCTGGCGTTGTTCCTTCTGGCGCTCCTGTGGTTGTGGGCGGGCGGCGTCCGCGGCGTGGACGACCCGCGCGCCGACGACGGTAAGCACCCCGGTTTCTGGGGCCGTCTCGGGCGATTGTTCTCGCCGCGTCCGGCGGTGCCCGGGCGGGTCGAGCTGCACCGTCGGCAGAGCGCCTACTTCGACATTGTCGTCGAGCAGGATGCCGCCGACCTGCGGCACCTGGTGTTCCTGCCGAACCACGGCTCGCAGACGATCATCGACCCGTCCGATCCGACCCGTCCGATCTCCGCCTACATTCCCTACATGTTCCTGGCGCTGCCGGCATTGGGGCGTCCGCCGACGCGGGTGTTGTTCATCGGTCTGGGCGGGGGGATCATGCCGATGATGCTACGGCAGCGGCACCCGGAGCTGGCCATCGACATCGTCGAGCTCGATCCGGCGGTGACCGAGATCGCCGAGGCCTTCTTTGCCTTCCGGCGCGACCCGCGCCTGACGGTGCATCACGGCGACGGGCGGGTCTTCCTGAGGCGGAGCGAGATCCGCTACGACCTGATCTTCCTTGACGCCTACAATGCCGAGGCGATCCCGTTCCATCTGACCACCCAGGAGTTCTACGGGCTGATGGGCCGACGCCTGGCACCGGGCGGGGTGATTGCCGTGAACAGCGCCGAACTGTTGCGCCAGGACTTCAACGCCTGCGAGATTCGCACCATTCGCGCTGCCCTGCCGCATCTCGCCGTCTACCGCAACCGGCCTGGGACCAACTACATCTTCCTGGCGGCGACGGACAACCCTCTCGAGTCCGAAGCGATGGCGTCCGCGGCGGTGGCGCTGGACCGGGGGGAGGGCGATGGCCCGCTGCGCCTGGCGGACATTGTCGGGACCCGGCTGGAGGAGGCCGAACTGTCGCGGCTGACGGACGGGGCGGCCATCCTGACTGACAACTTTGCGCCGGTAGATCACCTGGATGGCCAGCCATGAGCCGTCGCCTGATCCATGTCGTGGCCTTTGCGGCGGGCTTCTCCATGATGGGGCTGGAGATCCTGGGCAGCCGGATCCTCGCGCCGGTGTTTGGCGGCACGGTGCAGGTCTGGGGGGCGCTGATTGCGGTGTTCATGGGCGGGCTCAGCCTGGGCTATGGCCTGGGCGGCGTGCTGGCCGACCGTGGCCAATGCCGTCGCGACCTGGCCATCCTGCTGGGCCTGGCCGGACTTTTGGCGGCGGCGCTCTCCGCCTATGGTCCGGCGTTGTGCGCGGCCGTAGGGCGCCTGCCTTTGCCGACAGCTTGGGGCGCCTTGCTGGCGTCGGCCCTGCTGTTCCTGCCGGTGAGCATCTGCCTGGGGGCGGTCTCGCCGTGCTTGGTGCGCCTGGCGGTCATTGACGCCGCGCATCTGGGCCGCGGGGCCGGCGGGGTCTTCGCCGTCGCCACCCTGGGCAGCATCGTCGGCACGCTGGTCACGGCCT
>CAZBDL010000072.1:0-11121 GCA_964490525.1 uncultured Victivallales bacterium
CCCGCGGGAGCGGGCTCCTACTCTGGCACCAGGCTTCGCGTCGTCCTCGTCCTCGTCCGTCGTCCTCGTCCTCGTCCTCGTCCTCGAATGGGCCTGGGTTCTTCGGGAGACAGAGGTTCGCCCGCGGGAGCGGGCTCCTACTCTGGCACCAGGCTTCGCGTCGTCCTCGTCCTCGTCCGTCGTCCTCGTCCTCGTCCTCGTCCTCGAATGGGCCTGGGTTCTTCGGGAGACAGAGGTTCGCCCGCGGGAGCGGGCTCCTACTCTGGCACCAGGCTTCGCGTCGTCCTCGTCCTCGAATGGGCCTGGGTTCTTCGGGAGACAGAGGTTCGCCCGTCCGCCGGTTGGCGGCCGGGTTCCTGCCTTGGCGGGGGCGTTACAGGCGGTCGAGGTCGGCGAGGAGGCCGTGGCCTTCGTTGCCGCGCAGGACGAAGTCCATGGCGCAGGCCTGGTCGGGGGCGAAGCGGAGGCCGTCGGCGGGGCGCGAGGCGATCATACCGTTGACCACCTCGACGAACATCCGGGCGTCGCCGAAGTCGACGATGCCCTTGCCGCGCAGGATGCGATGGCGATGGCGGTCGAGCGCCTTGTAGAAGCGGCACCGGTCGACGGCGGCGGGATGACGGAAGGCGCAGGCGACGGTCTCGGTCGGCGGCCCGGAACAGAGGTGCGGGGCGGTTCCCTGGGTGGGCGGCCGTTCCGGCGTGGCCAGCAGTGCCTCCCAGGGCAGGTCGGCGTCGGCGTGGTCGGTGCGGCGGATCGGCGCCGAGGGATTGAGGATGCGCAAGTCCCGCTCCACGGCGTCCAGGCTGGCGGCATCAACCAGGTCGGTCTTGTTGAGCAGCAGCAGGTCCGCCGCCCGCACCTGGGCGGGGATCGCGGGCAGGGCCCGGGAGAGCTTGGGAAAGTTCAGGGCGTCGACGACGGCGACGGTCAGGGCGCGGCGGTAGCGTTGGCGCAGGAAGTCGGACTGGAGCAGGGCGGCGATGTCGCCGACCTCGGCCAGGCCGGTCGCCTCGACCAGCAGCAGGTCCGGCGCGATCTCGCGGCCGATCCGCTCGAGGTCGCGGATCAGGTCGGTCTTCACGCAGATGCAGAAGATGCTGCCGCGGTTGATCTCGGCCAGGTGGTAGTCGCCCGAGGGCAGCAGCGCGCCGTCGATCGGCAGCTTGCCGAACTCGTTGACGAGCACCGCGAGGCGCCGTCCGCGCAACGCCGACGAGGCCAGCAGCCGCGCCAGCAGCGTGGTCTTGCCCGCGCCCAGCCAGCCGGTCAACAGCACCAGGGGAATGGGGGGAGGGGATGCGGTCATGGGCCTACCTCGCTGTGAAGTCGCTCCAGGTCTTGTCGGCCCCCAGGAAGAATTTGGGAAAAACCAACATTATCCTTGCCGGGGAACGGGTTGCGTTCTTACTGGTAAGAAAGTAGCGTCTTGCGAAGTTCGCGAATCCGTGCCGTGTCCTTCGCGGTAATGCATTCATCATGGGGAAGACCGCCTTCAGGTGGAACTCCAAACAACCAGCGCGGATGGGGGGGTACATTGCATGAGGAAGACCGCGTAAACGCGGAACTCCGAACGGGCGCAGTGCGTGTACGGAGTCCCGCCTTCAGGCGGAACCTCCAATCTTCGGCCTCCAGCCTTCGGTCTTCGGCCTGAACCCTGAATACTGAACCCTGAACTCTGAACACTTCCCCCCTGCCTACTCCCCGAGGGCCTTGATCCATTCTTTGAGGATGGGCTTCTCGACGACGCGGCCGACGCTCTTGACGGTGTACTTCTCGACGACGACGGCGGGGGTCTGGAAGACGCCGTACTTGCGGATTTCGCCGGGCTCGGTGATTTCGGCGGAGTCGACGGGTTCGCCGAGTTCCTTGAGGGCCAGGGCGATATGCTCGCGCAGGGCGAGGAAGTCGGGCTGGGCGGCGTCGCCGAGAAGGATGATGCGTCCGCGCCGGTACTTGAGCTTGAGGGCGAACTTCTCGCGGATGCGCTCCTGGATGGCGCGGATGAGCTCCTCGCGGCGGGGGATGCGGGAGACGAAGCGGATCTGGCCGTCGATGCAGATCGTCGGGATGTTGCGCACGTAGAGCGAGGACATCATGGTGATGGACTCGGGCTGCTTGATCTTGTGTTCGCGCCACTCGACCAGGCCGCTGAACTCGGGGGTGACGGCCTTGACGGCCTCGACCATGTACTGGCAGGGGGCGCAGGCCTCGGAGTCGAGGGTGATGATGTCGACGATGACGCGGTCGGTCTGGCCGTACTCGCTCATGTCGAGGAGGGCGCAGGCCTCCTTGCCGCGGGTGGCGAGCTTGCGGGCGATGTCCTGCTGGTAGGGGTCGTGGACGACCTCGGCGATGGCGACGACGTTGGCCTCCGGGGTGGCGTAGGGCATGTCGCATCCGGGGGCGAGGATGAAGCCCTCGCGGCCGCCGATGTCCATGCACTGGATGGCGTTGACGCGGTTGTCCTCGGGGGAGCCGAGGAGCATGACGGTGGTGAGCTGGATGTTGCCGCCGAAGGAGACGCCCTTGCGGCGGCAGACGTCGCGGACATAGTCGAGGGGGATGTTCTCGTCGATCGAGATGTTGTCGCAGTGGCAGTCGCACATCACCTCGATGTTGTTCTGGGCGTGTCCGCAGACGAAGAAGGAGCCCTTGGCGCCGCGTGCGCGGACGAGGTCGAAGATGGCGGCGGCGGGCTCCAGGCAGAACTCCTGGAACTGCTCGGGGCCGATCTGGCTGGTCATCGGGTCGACCACGGCGATGATGTCGCAGCCGGCCTCGATGTAGGCCTGGGCGAGGGCCTTGCCGACGTCGGCGCAGAAGGCGAGGGTGCGGCGGATGCGGTCGGGATCGTCGAACATGCCCATGAAGATGTCGGTGCCGAGCAGGTGCAGGGCGAGGGTGAAGGGGCCGGTGATCAGGCCGTAGAGGGCGAGGTCGGGGTAGGCCTGGCGCAGGTCGCGGGTGGCCTGGAGGATGATGGGCAGGCGTCCGTCCGTCGGCCCGGGGACGCGCAGGTCCTCGAGGGCGAGCTTGCCTTCGGCGATCGGGTGGGAGGTGACGGCGGGAGGATTCTCGTCGCTCCAGTGCAGTTCGCAGCCGAGGATCTCGGCCTCGACCTGGAGGTCGAAGACGACGGGGATGCCGTCGGGCCGATAGCGTTCGACGGCGCGGCGGATGCCAGCGACGAGATGGTCGGCGCTCTTCAGGTAGTCGGTGGCGGAGACGCCGATCAGCTTGCCGCCGTGGACGCCGCAGAAAGGCACCCAGGGAATGCGCTCGACGGTCTTGCCGGCCATCGCGGCCAGCACCAGGTCACGTCCGGTCATGTTCATGCTGCGACTCCAGAAAGGGTGAGGTAGGTTGTGCGAGATCGGTTCTGGCAATGAAATTACCACGAAAGCTGATCGATTCTTGGAGATGTCGGGACAATTTTAGCAAAATCCTGCAATCCCGCGGGAAGGAGGGGCATGGCATGCCGGGTTGGGCTGGGGGGCTGGGGGTGACGCCCCGGGCTCAGCCTGGGCGGCCAAAGACGGTGAATCCGACCAAGCCGGGGCGGATGCCCGGGGGCCAGCCGACGACCGTGATGCGGACGGCGTCGGCGCGGACTTCGGGGAAGGTGCGGTAGTCGATCAGCAGGTCTTCGCGGCTGTCGCTGCGGTCGCAGGCGGTGGTCCAGGCGTTGTCGCCGAGCCTGGTCTCGAGGCGATAGCGGAAGGGCCCCGGCAGGATGCCCGCGTTGTAGTCCAGGCCTTCGTCCTGCCAGATGATGCGTGCGGCGGAGACGACGAAGGTGGCGGCCAGGGCCACCTCCAGCCAGGGGCAGGGATCGTCTTTCGCGGGCAGCCACCAGGTGCGCATGGTGTTGTCGAGCGCGTAGGCGGCATCGCGGCCATCGGTCTGGCTGGAGACATGGAACGGCTTGTCGATGGTGACCGGGAGCAGGCCAACATCGTTGCCGGTCTCGGGATGGGGGCGGGTTCCGGGCGCCCATCCCGGGATTTCGCTGGCGCCGCCGGGGACGACGAGATTGCCGTCGGCGTCGAATCCCGCCGGATCCATGCCGACGCGCCGTTCGAAGATATGCCGGTTGCGGACCAGGCAGGTGTAGAAGGCCCAGAAGGTCTGGCCGGGGCCGCGCACGATGCAGCCATGGCCGGGGCCGACGACCAGGCCATGGTTGTCGAACAGGATGGGGTTCCGCGGCTGCGGACGGAAGGGGCCGAGGGGGGATTCGGCGATGTAGGCGGCCATGCAGTAGGTGCGCCATTGCGTCCCCGGCGTGGCGTAGGTCAGGTAGTAGCGGCCCCCGTGCTTGAGCATCCACGGGCCTTCATTGTAGTTGGTGGTGGGATCCTCGTTGCAGTCGCCGAAGCGCTCCCACCAGTGCTCCGGATTGTGCCGGAAGAGGATGCGCGGTTCAGTGATCAGTTGCGCGAGGTCGTGCGGATCCAGTTCCGCACCCGAGATGCCGGGCTTGCCGATGCCCCAGTAGGCGTAGGCCCGGCCGTCGTCGTCGGAGAACAGCATCGGGTCGGCCCAGTTGTCCAGGGCGGTTCCGTCCGGCTGGCGGAAGCGTCCGACCTCGCGGAATGGCCCGAGGGGATGGTCCGCCCGGTAGAGGGGGGCGCCGCAGGCGGTGAGGAAGAAGCTGTCGCGATGCTGGAGGATGGTCGGCGCATAGCCCGGATTGTCGGGCTCCGTGCGATGGTGTTGCCAGGTGACGAAGTCCTCGCTGACATAGGCCATGCCGCAGGAGGGGTAGAGATACCAGCGCCCATCATGGTAGAGCACGCTGGGGTCGGCAGTCTCCCGAAAGTCGTGTCGACGCGGCCCGATCCAGCCGCCCATCGCGGCACCCTGGGGCAAGGTGGCCATACCGCGGGGATAGTTCGGCAGGGGTAACGGATTGCAGTAGGTTGGAGGCATGCCAGTGCTCGCAAAACAGACATTGACCTACAGGTGCCCGACGCTGAACGCCCAGCTTCCGGCACGCAATGAATTGATGGCTTCGCTTGAATGCCGAGTGTCGGGCGTCGGGCGTTTTCGTGTCGTCAAGACGATGATGGCATGATGGCCGGATTCCGGCTAGAGGGTTTCACCGGGGACAAGGATGGGATCGACATAATGCACGGTGGGCGTCGCGGTCTGCTTGCCGGCGAGCATCGCGAAGGCTAGCCGTCCCATGGCCATGAGGTCGGGGTTGACGGTGGTGATGCGCGGATGGAAGGCGGTGGCGATCGGGGTGGCGTCGTAGCCGGCGACCTTGAAGCCGGGATTCTCGCCGGCCAGGTTGAGGAGGCGGCGGGCATGGATGTCGCTGCCGCAGAGGACGGCATCGTAGCCTTCGCGCTGGATCTTGGCCAGGTTGGCCTCGGGGTTTTCCGCCGGGAGGAAGTCGATCGTGGCGTCGAGTCCGGCGGCGGCTTTGGCGAGGCGCTTTTCGCGATCCTTGCCGTAGACCTCGCCGTCCAGGAAGGCCAGATGCCGGGCGCCGCCGGTGCAGGCATGTTCGAGCAGCATCTGCTCGCCCTTGGCGCGGGCTTGGCGGATCTGAGCGAAGTCCGCCGGGGCTTCCCGGTCGACGATCACGAGCCCGTCCATCTTGCGGCGCCGACGCCGCAGGTAGCGGATCGCCTCCATTGAGACCTCGCCGGTGCGCGGCTGCATCGGGGGAACGGCGATGATCCAGCGGCAGCCCATGTTCAGGACCAGGTCGTCGATGGCGCGCGTGAAGCGTTCGGGATCCTCGTCGGAGGACTGGAAGACGATGCGGTGGCGCTGGCGTTCGGCCTCGGCTTGGACGCCAGAGACGAGGTTGACGTAGACCTGGAGGAAGTAGTAGGCGTGAATCAGCAAGACCATGCCGACGAGCACCTTGTCGCCGCTTTCGGAGACGAAGTGGCCACGGCCATGGCAGGCGACGGCATAGCCGTCCTTGACCAGTTCGCGGAAGGCGTTGACGATGGTGACGCGACCGAGGGTCAGTTCGGCGTCCATTTCGCTGATCGACGGCAACAGGTCGCCGACACGGTAGTGCCCGTGGCGGATGTCGCGCACCATTGCGTGCTCAAGCTGCTTGTAGAGCGGAATCCGGTTCGCCTTGCTGAACCGCCAATGCTTCATCGGCTCGAATTTTTTCATAATCCCGGTCCTCCATCTGCTTCGCAGGGAGTATACGGCACGGGACGAGCGATGTCAAGATGCAGCCCCATTCAAAGGCCAGAAAATCCGGGTTGTAATCAATTACTCGGCAAGCTTTTGCAATTCCCTGGCTTGGCGTGGGCGGAGGCTGATTGAAAGCATGGAAAGCGGCAGAGTTTGCGTTTTCGGGCAGGGGGTGGAAACCACAGGGTTTACGTGGCATCTATTGTAAATCTACCGGGTTGCGCGGGATTCTCGGGGCGAGTTAAGGTGCGGGGGGCGATCACGGCGCACCGCCGTTTCCATAACGGGATCACCGTTCGTCTTTACCGGGGTGCGGCGCTTAGGGCGTCTCGGCGGGCACGGCGATGGTCTTGCCCAGCTCCTGGAGGCGGCGCATGAGGAGGCGGCCGAGGATGGTCAGGCAGGGCTTGAATTGGGAGAGGTGATGGGTGGTGAGCTGGCGGGAATCGCCGTAGATGATGCCGACAGTCTCGTCGGCCTCGTCCTGGAGAGGGATGCAGACCACGCATTTGAGTCGGAAGCGGACGATCGAGCTGCTGGCAGGGGCGGTGGCGAGGTCCTCGCTGTAGACGAGGGGCTCGCCGCGATGGCCGAGGACCTTGGCGAGAAGGGATTGGCTGATGCGGTAGTCCTGGGGCGGGGGCATGGCGCCGTCGGCGTCGAGGCGGGCCCACTCGGCGAGCTGGACGGTGTCCTTGCCGCGGCGCAGTCCGAAGACATAGCCTTTCTCCAATTCGGTCAGCTTGAGGAAGCCGCGGAGGACTTCCCGGCAGGCGTCCGGGACGCCGGTGGCAAAGCCCATCTCGTAGAGACCGGCGAGGACTTGGCGCATCGCCTCGAGGGAGAGGCGCACCTCGGGCAGGACATACTCGAGCTTGAGGCGGCCGGTGCCGACCGACAGGAAGTCCTCGTTCTCCAGGCGGCAGAATTCGGGTTCGTCCTCATTGCGGTTGGTGGCGTGGGTCTTGGCGAAGAAGGCCCCGTCCATGTAGATCAGCTTCAGGTGCTGGCGCGAGACGAAGTGGTCGCCCATGACCAGGTCGTTGCCTTCGTGGCGGCCGATGCTGTATTCGCGCGGCAGCAGCGGCCAGGAATCCCCGACCGCCGCGCCGACGCCCGGGGAGACGGTGCAGGTGAGCCGGGCCACCGTCATGTCCGCGCCGCAGGCGGTGCAGCGTGGGTCGGGGCCGGCCTGGGTGGCGCCGCAGGCTGGGCAGGGGAACTCGACATGGCGTGTTTCGGTCATCGTCCGCTGATTCCTTAGGCTAGCTCGGGGATCGGGGTTGGCCACGGGGCGTCACCGCTCACGGCCGCCTGGCCGCCGCCGGTCGGTCCATCGCCGCGGGCATGGTGTCAATCTAATTCTGGATGGCGGCAAAGGCAAGACGGAACGCAGAACGCCGAACGCTGAATGCTGAACGCCCGAAGACCAATGGATTCAATGTATGACGTGAGCAGTGCGGGGCACGGACACGAAGAGACCAGGGATTTCGGCGGGCGCACGGTGTGAAGCCTGGTGCGGTGTAGGATCCAGCTCCCGTGGGCGAACCCCTGTCTGCCAAAGAACCGAAGGCGAGCACGAGCTCTCCGCTCTGCATGACCCGTGCCCCGGAGACGATTACGAGGATGAGGGGGGGAGGATTCCTTTCATCTGCGGCGAGGGGGTATAGAGTATCGGGCAAGCGGAGAGGACGGCCATCACCTAGCGAGGCCTTGGCGCCATGGAACGACAGCCCTTGACCGACCGGGATCATCACCGCCTGCTGGTGGCGCCCTCCCTCTTGGCCGCCGACTTTGCCCGTTTGGGCGAGGAGATTCGGCGGGTCGAGGCGGCGGGGGCGGACATCCTGCACGTCGATGTGATGGACGGGCATTTCGTGCCGAACCTGACGATCGGGCCGCCGGTGGTCGAGAAGCTGCGCCCGGTCTCGCGGCTTCCCTTTGATGTCCATCTGATGCTCACCAACCCGCGTTCCTTCGTGGCGCCGTTTGCGGCGGCGGGGGCGGACAACATAACGGTGCATGTGGAGTGCGGCGACGATGTCGGGGCGACCTTGGGCGAGATTCGCGCGGCGGGCTGCTCGGCGGGGCTGTGCCTGCGGCCGGGGACGCCGCCGGAGACGTTGCTGCCGTGGCTGGAGCGGATCGACCTGATCCTGGTGATGACGGTCGAGCCCGGGTTCGGGGGGCAGTCCTTCATGGCGGAGATGATGCCGAAAGTCTTCTGGCTGCGGCGGGCGATCACGGCGGGGGGGCATCGCATTCACCTGGAGGTGGATGGCGGCATCGATGCCCGGACGGTGGGGGTGGCGGCGACAGCCGGTGCCAACCTGATGGTGGCCGGGACGGCGGTCTTCCGACACCCCGCCGGGGCCGAGGCCGCGATTGCGGGGCTGCATGCGGCCCAACGGGAACTGGACGGCGCGTTGCGATGAGCTGGCTGCGCCAGCTGTTTTCCCGGGGCCGTGCGCCGGGCCGCTTCGTCTTTCTCGAACCCGGCGCCCTGGCGGATGGCGACCTGTGCCTGATGTTGCGGTGCACGGAGCGCGGAAACCCGTTCGCCAGGGTGGTGCCGTCCTACGAATTCGAGATGCGTTCGGTGGATGGGGAAGGGGGGCGC
This sequence comes from uncultured Victivallales bacterium, assembly GCA_964490525.1. Classification (GTDB taxonomy): domain Bacteria; phylum Verrucomicrobiota; class Lentisphaeria; order Victivallales; family CAZBDL01; genus CAZBDL01. The sequence continues at coordinate 8,795 of CAZBDL010000072.1, forward strand.
CTGGGGCGGATTTCCCTGCGCATCGGCGACACGCCACGGCTCCGTCTCCATGTCGGCCACATCGGCTACTTCGTCGAGCCGGAATGCCGCGGACGGCGCTATGCCGCGCGGGCGGTCCGCCTGGTTCTGCCCTTGGCGTGGCGCCATGGCTTGGATCCGGTGTGGGTCACCTGCAATCCCGAGAATCTGGCGTCGCGGCGCAGCCTGGAGCTGGCGGGTGGCGTCTATGTCGAGACGGTGCCGGTGCCGCCGGACGATCCGCTCTACCTCCAGGGCGACCTGGAGAAGTGCCGTTTCCGCTTCGACCGCCCGGTCTGATGGTCTTTCGGGAACGCTCAACGCTCAAGGGAAAGGGGAGTTCATTGGGCGTTGGGCGTGCCCCCGCCCCGGGGCGGTCAGGGGGTGGCGGGGCGGATGACGACGGCGTCCTGGTCGCAGGCGTAGGCGAGGCCGAGCGGGGGAAGGATGGCGTCGAGGACGTGGCGCAGGGAGATGTCACTGGCGGTGAAGGTGGCGGTGGGCCACTGAGGTGCGGCGGGATCGAGCCCGTCGAAGCGGAAGCGGACGCCGCCGGGGGCCTCGGGAACCTGGCTGCCGGCGGCGAGGCGGGCGACGATCTCGGCGAGCGGCGTCTCGCGGAAATCGATGTGTCGATAGACGATGCCGTCGAGGCGTTGCTCCACGGTGGGGGGCGTCGGGGCCGTCGTCGATGGGGTGGCGGCGGCACCACCGGTCTGGGCGGGGATGGGCTGGACATAGCGCCATTCGGCTTCGGCGAGGCGCTCCGTGTCGTCGACCCGGCGACGGACGCGGGCGATCCGGGAGGATTCGTTGGCCAGGCGCTGCAGGCGAAAGGCGGCCTCGCGATTGTAGGGGTCGAGGGCGAGGACCGCGCGGTACTTGTCGCGGGCACCCTCCAGGCGATCCGCCGCCCGCAAGGCGTTGGCCTGGCCCATGAGGATGGCGATTTCGCGGCGGCGCTGGGCACCGTCGGGGTCGAGCTTGGCGATGGCGACGGCCTGCTCATAGGCGAGGGTGTTCATCTGGCGGGTGAACTTGGCGGCGGCGGCCGCGAACTTGCGGTCGCGGGCGGGGTCGAGTTCGCCGGCGATGCGGCAGCGGGCAATGGCCTCGGCGTAGCCTGCGGGGTTGCGCTCCTGGTCGGCGGCGAGGGCGTCGGCGAGGGCCCACTCGTAGTGGACATCAGCTAGGCGTGAGGTCAGCCGCTGCGCGGTGGTCGCGTCATGGCGTGGCGCGGCCAGCAGCAGGTCCTCGTAGTGAGCGGCGGCTTCGGCGAAGCGGTTGGCCCGGAAGGCGGCCTCGGCGGCGGCCTCGCCTTCGGGATCGTGGCGATCTCCGACCATGCTGACGCAGCCATTGAGCAGGGCCAGGCCGAGGAGCATGGCGAGGATGCGGCCGGATGCGTGGCGCAAGGTCATGGGATGGCCTCCATGGATCGCTTGGCGTTAGGGGATGCGGAAGGAACAATAGCGCCGGTCGCGGGCGGATGCCAGTTGCGCAATGCGTCCGCCGTGCTATTACTAGATGCAGGTTGAGCGCCCTGGGACGCGTGGATGACGTCGGGCCATGATATGACCATGGTATAGGGCTTGCCTCGGGTGGCGCGTCGGCCGTGATGGTGAAGGCGGCCTGGAGGGATGGGCATGGATGGCTTCGGCGAGATCATGCGGGGCTGGTCGCTGGCGGTGAGCAACCCGGTGCTGGTCTTCGCCATCGTCATGGCCATCATGTTGCTGGCCCCATTGCTCTTCGAGCGCATCCGCTTGCCGGGCATTGTCGGCCTGATCGTGGCGGGCGTGGTGGTCGGGCCGCACGGCCTGGGAATGTTCACCCGCGACGGCACCTTCGAGCTGCTGGGTACGGTCGGACTGCTCTACCTGATGTTCCTGGCCGGCCTCGAGATCAACCTCAACCAGTTCTGGCGCCAGCGCCGCGACAGCCTGGTCTTTGGCGGTCTGACCTTCCTGATTCCCCAGGTGCTGGGGGCGGTGCTGGCGGTCCCCCTCTTCGGAATGTCCTGGGCGACCGCCATTCTCCTCGCCAGCATGTTCGCCTCGCACACGCTCATTCCCTATCCCATCGTCACGCGCTTGGGGCTGGCTCGGCACCGGGCGGTGACGACCGCCATTGGCGGCACCATCCTGACCGACACGGCCGCCCTGCTGGTGCTTTCGATTGTCGCCGAGTCGACGGTGCGCGAGATTGACGCCGCCTTCTGGTTTCGCCAGGCCGCGTCCATTGCCCTGCTTGTGGCGGGCACCCTGTGGCTGCTGCCGCGGGTGGGCTACTGGTTTTTCCGCAATACC
>CAZBDL010000073.1:0-11119 GCA_964490525.1 uncultured Victivallales bacterium
CCGGGGCCGCGCAGAAGTACGCCGCCCAGTTCCCGGCCATCGAGCTGTTCACCATCGACGAGGTCTTCGGGGGCTGGGCCAAGGCCAACCGCGACCACTTTGCTGACGGCGCCTCCTTCGACCAGATCTACCAGCCCCGCTGAGGGGCGCAAGGAGCGGAAAGGCGACGCATGACGGCATCCTGCGCCACACCCGGACGACTGCTGAAGGGGATCGGACGGCGACCCCGGGCGCATCGCGTGCTGCCGGGGTTCGGGCTGAGCATGGGCCTGACGCTGCTTCATCTGACGCTGCTGGTCCTGATTCCCCTGGGCAGCCTGGCCCTGTTCGTCGGCACGCGCATGACGCCGGGCGAGTTCTGGGCCAAGGCGGTGGCCGATCCCCGGGTGATGGCCGCCTACCGGCTGAGCTTCGGAGCCTCGTTGGCGGCGGCGCTCCTCAATGCGGCCTTCGGGCTGGTCGTTGCTTGGGTGCTGGTGCGCTACCGCTTTCCCGGGCGGCGCCTGGTGGATGCGCTGGTGGATTTGCCGTTCGCGCTGCCGACGGCGGTCTCGGGCATCGCCCTGACGACGCTGTATGCGCCCACCGGCTGGGTTGGTCGCTGGTTCGCGCCGTCCGGCATCCGCATCGCCTACGCCCTGCCGGGCATCGTCATTGCGCTGACCCTGATCGGCCTGCCGTTCGTGGTGCGGACGCTGCAGCCGGCGCTGGAGGACCTGGAGCAGGAGCTGGAGGATGCGGCGGCGAGCCTCGGGGCGACGCGCTGGCAGATCTTTTGCCGGGTCATCCTGCCGTCCATCCTGCCCGCCCTGCTCACCGGCTTCGCGCTGTCCTTCGCCCGGGCGGTGGGGGAATTCGGCTCGGTGTACTTCATTGCGGGGAACCTGCCGTTCCGGACGGAGATCGCCCCCCTGCTCATCGTCATCCGCCTGGAGCAGTACGACTATGCGGGGGCGGCGGCGATCGGGCTGGCGATGCTGGCCGCGGCGTTCGTCATGCTCCTGGCGATCAACCTGCTGCAGGGATGGAGCCGTCGGCACCAGGGATAGACGTCAGATGGACATGCCAAGGCGAATGGTTCTGTCGTCCCTTCAGGACTTCGGTCATTATTTTATGTCGGGCTATCCCAGGGCGTGAGCCCTGGGAAATCCCCCAATCCATGATCGGAGCCCTGAAGGGGCGGCAGATATTGGACGTTCATGAATCATTCGAGCATGCCGTAGGCCACGAACGAGAGGAAAAGACCCATGGCCGGGATCCTGCCTGCACGCCGGGCCGCACCGCGTCGGCCGACCAACACGAACACCGAGCCCAGGGCGGTGCGCTGGCTGCTCATCGGGGTGGCGTTGGCTTTCCTGGCGCTGTTCCTGTTCCTGCCGCTGGCGCTGGTCTTCACCTATGCGCTGCGGGAGGGTCTCGGCGCCTACGTCGCCGCCTTCCGCGAGCCGGACGCCCTCTCGGCGATCCGCCTGACCCTGGTCACCGCCGCCATCGCGGTGCCGCTCAACACGGCCTTCGGGGTCGCCGCCGCCTGGGCCATCGCCAAGTTCGAGTTTCGAGGCAAGCACCTGCTGATCACCCTGATCGACCTGCCGTTTGCCATCTCCCCGGTCATTGCCGGGCTGATCTTCGTGGTCCTCTTCGGCCGCAGCGGCTGGCTCGGGCCCTGGCTCCAGGGGCACGGGCTGCGCATCATCTTCAACACCCCGGGCATCATCATCGCCACCGTCTTCGTCACCTTCCCCTTCGTCGCCCGCGAGCTGATTCCGCTGATGCAGGCCCAAGGCAACGAGGAGGAGCAGTCGGCCCTGACCCTGGGGGCGAGCGGCTGGCAGACCTTCTGGCGGATCACCCTGCCGAACATCAAGTGGGGCCTGATCTACGGGGTCATCCTGACCAATGCCCGCGCCATGGGCGAGTTCGGCGCGGTCTCGGTGGTCTCCGGGCACATCCGCGGCCTGACCAACACCCTGCCGCTGCACATCGAGGTGCTGCACAACGACTACCAGACGACGGCGGCGTTCGCGATGGCCTCGCTGCTGGCCTGCCTGGCGATGGCGACGCTGGTCGTCAAGACCCTGGTGGAATGGAAGACGGCGCGCGACCTGGCCTTGGCCGGCCGGGAAACCCGGACTAACCCCGGAGAGGTGACCCCATGAGCATCGAGGCGAGAAACCTGACCAAGACCTTCGGCACGTTCCGGGCGCTGGACAACGTTAGCCTCTCGGTCGCCACCGGCGAGCTGGTGGCGCTGCTCGGGCCGTCGGGCTCGGGCAAGACGACGCTGCTGCGCATCATTGCGGGCCTGGACCTGGCGGACCCCGGCAGCGGGGAGATCCGCTTCCAGGACGAGGATGTGACGCGGCGGCATGTCAGCGACCGGGGCGTCGGCTTCGTCTTCCAGCACTATGCCCTGTTCCGGCACCTGACGGTCTTCGAGAACGTCGCCTTCGGGCTGCGGGTGAAGCCGCGGCGGGAGCGGCCGGCCAAGGAGGCGATCCAGGAGAAGGTGATGGCGCTGCTGAAGCTGGTGCAGCTGGACTGGATGTCGCACCGCTATCCGCACCAGCTCTCGGGCGGCCAGCGCCAGCGGGTCGCCCTGGCGCGGGCCTTGGCGGTGGAGCCGAAGGTGTTGCTGCTCGACGAGCCGTTCGGGGCGCTCGACGCCAAGGTGCGGGCGGAGCTGCGCCGCTGGCTGCGCGACCTCCACGACCGCCTGCACGTCACCAGCGTCTTTGTCACCCATGACCAGGAGGAGGCCCTCGAGGTGGCTGACCGGGTGGTGGTCATGAACCAGGGCCGCATCGAGCAGACCGGCACGCCCGACGAGGTCTTCCACCACCCCGCCTCCGAGTTCGTCCTCGAATTCCTCGGCGACGTCAACATCTTCCATGGCCGGATCAACGCTGATGGCGGAGGGCTGATGGATGTGGTGACCGCGGACGATGATGGTGCGGGGGCCGCCGATCGCGCGGGACGGGTGCTGGTCCGGCCTCATGAGCTGGAGATCCTTCGCCAGCCCTGTGGCTCGGAAGGCCTTGCCGCCCTGGTGGAGCGGGTCATTACGGCCGGGCCGGTGGTCAAGGTCGAGCTGCGCGATCACCGCCAGCGCGCCATTCAGGTCCATCTTGCCCATGATGCTTACGGGGAGGCGGCCGTCGTTCCCGGAGAAATGGTCCATGTCCGACCTCGCCAGCATCGGGTCTTCTTGCCGGGGAGCCGTTCCGGGACGGGAACGTGAGTGTGCACTGGCGGCCGGTCCCCCGCTCCCGCCGGTCCAGCCGCCCGTGGCTGGGCCTTGCCCGTGGAGATGAAGCCCGGGAGTGGATGGCTTCCGCCCGCCGGGGGCACGTTGGCTGTCCTCATGCCTGACGCGTACGACGGGAGGGCGGGCGCCGCCGCCGCTTGGCTGGAGGTGGGGATTCCTCGGTGGCCATCATCGCCAGGGTGGTCGCCTCGAGTCGGTCGGAGACGAGGTTGCGCAGGTCGCGGAAGAGGGCGAGGAGACGCGGCTCCCGCTCGACCGGCGTCGGCTCGTAGAAGTAGCGGCTGACCGATTCGGTCGGCGCCAGCGCGCCGTCGAAGAGGCGGATGATCTCGGCCAGGGTGATGGTTCCGGGATCGCGGGCCAGGCGGAAGCCGCCGCTGCGGCCCCGCATGCTGCGCACGTAGCCAGCCCGCTTCAGGATCAGCATGAGCTGCTCCAGGAACTGTGGCGGGATCGCCTGTGCCGCCGCCATGTCCCGGACCGAGATGCCTTCTCCCCCATAGTGGTCGGGAGAGATGGATCAGGGCCAGCAGGCCATACTCGCTCCGCGTCGTCAGCTTCATGTTTGGGCTCCCTTCATGTCATGCCCCGGACATAATATATGGCCCCGTCGGGAAAAGCGAACGGAAAGAGGGATGGCGCCGAGGCGGCGGTGCCGCAACTTGCGGAAGGATCCCCTGCCCGGCGGCTCGGGAAAACGGCCTTCATTGGCATGATTCGGAGCTTTTGACATAGTTGTGATGGTCCGAGAGGGAATCTTTCCCGCCTCCCGGATGGCCATGTCAGGCGTTGCCATGGCCATGATTGCGCCGTCGATTCCCGCCCTCGCTCCGGTGCGCCTGAGCCAGGCTGCATAAATGTCCCATATCCAACTGCCGACAAGCGAAATGCGCCTCACTTATGACACCTTTGGCGGAGGCGCGCATCCCTTGTCATGCGGCGTCATGGCGTCGATGCTCAATGCCACAACGGAGAAGTGCGGCATGGTTGTGGCCATGGTGGGGAGGCGGAAAATCCTGGTTTGCAGGACCGGTCGGCGAACGCCGCGGCCGCGAAAAATGCCGAACGTCGCATAGTCGCATCGACTGCGGTTGCGCGACCGGGAGGGCAACGCCATGGACGACGGCTCCTTGTCGCCGGACAGTTGCCGCATCTCCTGGGCTACCGCTTCCCCGTCTTCGGGCTGCCTGCCCGTGGTATGTCGTCATGCCCTGCCGCGCGACCACCGCCGCCGCCGCTCGCCTCGCAACGGCACGCGAGTGACCTTGAGATATGGTGATTATGTTATTTATAACATGCTTGCATAAAACAATATACAATTCAATAAAAAGTTGTAATTCAACAGATTGATGGCGACGGCATGATGGCCATTGATGACAATCAGGGCGCATGTCTTGGCGTCGCCGCAGGGTTCGCACCGGACATCAAGTCATGATCCGGGCAATGTGCCATGGCAACATCGGCCATGGCGGGGACAACGGCTGCCGGCCAAGGACGTCGTTGCCGCAGTTGCCAGCGGCCTACAAAAAAAAAAGCAAATATTTCTTGAAAGTCTCCTTTACTTTGTTCTGACAAGATGGAAGATTACCAGAAGTAAGGGGTAGTTGCGCCCCCAACCGCCAACCCAACACAAGGAGGTGGCAGATGGCAACGAAGAAGGCCCCCGCGAAGAAGGCAGCCGTGAAGAAGGCCCCCGCGAAGAAGGCCCCGGCGAAGAAGGCGGCCGTGAAGAAGGCCCCCGCGAAGAAGGTGGCCAAGAAGAAGTAGTTGGCTGTCGTCGATTGATGCGAGACCCCGCTTCGGCGGGGTTTCGCCTTTTTGGGGGTCGGCGCTTGCATCGGGGGAAATCGATGATTGATTTCACGGGATGAAGATCTCAACCTGCCAGGAGAGACTCATCCATGACCTCCCGGATGCATTCCCTGCTTGCGGCGGAACTCGCCGAGATACCGCTGGTCGACATCCATAGCCATCTTCATCAGGGCCGGGCCGTCATGGCCGATCCGGTTCGCCTGCTGTCCTACCACATGCTGCAGTACCCGATGCGTGCGGCGTCCGGCGTCGCCCTCGATCCCGAGGTGCTGAGCTTTGGCCGCGAGATTGATGCCGAGATGGCCTATGCGATGTGGGAGGAGCATGGTGCGGCGGTGATGGACACCGGTTTCGGGGTGGCCTTCCGGGCGATCCTGCGCGACCTGTACGGCTTCCGCGCCGCCCTGACCCGCCGGAACCTGCTCCGCTTGGCCAAGGCGATGCAGGAGCGGACCTCGGATCCGGCGTGGCCGGGGGCGGTCTTCGCTCGCCTGCACATGCGGTCGGCGCTGTCCAGCGCCATTGGTGCGGTGCCGCGGCGTGGGCCCTTGGCGGGGCGGCTTGTGCCGACGGTGGAGAACAGCGTCATGGGGGTCCACGAGGCCAGTCCGCTGCAGAAGGGGCTGGAATGGCTGGAGCGCCGCTACGGCCGTCCGGTGGCCTGCCGCGATGATGTCGATGCGGCCATCCAGGAGTTTTTCCGCGACTACTTCAACTGGACTGGCAAGCGGGTCTACGTGGCGTGGATCTCGACGCTGGCGGACTTCCGTCCGATGACGACGGCGGATCTCGATGTCCTGATCCGGCGTTGCCGGGAGGGGGCTACGCTGACGCGGCTGGAGACCGGACTGCTGGTGGCGGAGCAGGTGCGGGCGATGGTGCGGGCGGTGGCCGACCGGGTGGCGGTCTGCCAGTTGTGCTTCGGTTGCCAGTATCTGCAGGAGGGGACGGCGCATCCGCTGGCCCGAGCCTTTCCGGAGTTCGTCCACACGTTGGGGCATCTGGTGGCGGAGTTTCCCGGGCTGCACTTCAACCTGCTGAATGCGGTCGAGGCGTACGAGCCCCCCCTCTGTGCGCTGGTCCAGGCCTACGGCAACGTCTCGCTGGGCGGGTATTGGTGGCACATGTTCTATCCGACGGTGATGGAGGGGGCCTGGCATCGCCGCCTGGACATGGTGCCGTCGACCCGGCTGATGGGCTTCTTCAGCGACGGCTACTGCGTGGATCACGTGTACGGGCGCGCGACCATAACCCGGGCGGTGCTGGCGCGGGTGCTGGCGTCGCGGGTCGAGCGCGGGCTGTGCACACGGACGTCGGCGCGGCGCCTGGCACGCGAGCTGCTCGTCGGGACGCCTAGCCGGATCATGCTGGAGGAGACGGCGGCATGAGGGGAATGGGCGGCGGCGGGGCGGGCCTGGAGCAGGATGCGCCACCGGCCCGGCGCGGCCGGGACGGGGAGCTGATCCGCCGCTTCTTCCGCTATTTCCACCCCTATCGCGCGCCGCTGCGCGGCGTCTACGCGATGTACTTCGCCAATGCCCTGCTCAATCTCCTGCCCGCGCTGAGCCTGCGCTTCCTCTTCGACCTGCTGGTGATGCCGAAGACGGTGCGCTTCGCGGGATTCGCCATCGACCCGGCGGGCTGGTTCGCCGACCGTCCGGAACAGGTGCGCTGGTGCCTGGCCTATGCCGGCGCGATGGTCGTCCTGCTGGTGGCCGCCAATGCCATCGGGGTGTGGATGTGGCGGTTGGGGACGACGGTCTCGCAGCAGGTGCTGCTCGACATCAAGACGCACATTGTCCATCACCTGCACAAGCTTTCGCTGTCCTATTTCGACGACGAGCGGACGGGGCGGATCATGAGCCGTGCGGTGGGCGACGTGATGACCATGCAGCACATGATCATGAACTCCTTCCACTTGAGCTATGCGCTGGTGCAACTGCTCATGGCGCCGGTGCTGATGGTCATGATGAGCCCTCGGCTGTTCGTGGTCGCGCTGGTCCCCCTGCCTCTGATTTTCCTCGCCGCCTGGCGGATGCGCTACCGTCTGCGTCCCCTCTACCGCCAGCAGCGGGAGCGCCAGGCGGAGATCGACGCCGCCCTCCAGGAGCAGATCTCCGGGATTCGCGAGATCAAGGCCTTCGGCCAGGAGAAGACGGCGTCGGACGACATGCACCGCGCCAACCGCGCCTACTTCGACTCGATCCGCGAGGCGATGCGCATCTTCAGCGTCAACCACCAGCTCATGCACGGCACCCGCGACTTCAGCATGCTCATCGTCTCGGTCGCCGGCGGGATCATGATCATCCTCGGCGATCCCGGCGTCACCCCCGGCGTCCTCCTCGCCTTCCTGCCGCTGATGGGCATGTTCTACGGGCCGATCATCGGCCTGGTCGACCAGTACGACGTGATCCAGCGCGGCCTCGCCTCGATGGATCGCGTCTTCGAGTTCCTCGATCTACAGCCGGACATCATTGACCGGCCCGGCGCCCGCTGGGTCGAGCTGAGGCAGGGGCACATCCGGTTCGAGGGGGTCCGCTTCGGCTACCGTCCCGACCAGCCGGTGATCAAGGACATCGACCTTGACATCCACCCCGGCCAGACCGTCGCCATCGTCGGCGCCACCGGCTCGGGGAAGTCGACCCTCGTCTCGCTCATCGCCCGGTTCTACGATCCCCAGCAGGGGCGGATCCTGATCGATGGGCATCCGTTGACGGAGATCCGCATGGACGCGCTGCGGCGCGAGGTCGGCTTCGTCTTCCAGGAGACCTTCCTGTTCTACGGGACGATCGGCCAGAACATCGCCTTCTCGCGTCCCGAGGCGACGCTCAAGGCGATCCAAGAAGCGGCGCGGCGGGCGCGGATCGACGAGTTCATCGAAAGCCTGCCGGAGAAGTACGAGACGATGGTCGGCGAGCGCGGCGTGAAGCTGTCCGGCGGCCAGCGCCAGCGCCTGGCGATCGCCCGGATGATCCTCAAGGATCCGGCGATCATCATCCTCGACGAGGCGACGAGCGCGGTGGACACGGAGACCGAGCGGCTGATCCAGGAGAGCCTGGAAGAGCTGATCCGCGGGCGGACGGCGGTCGTCATCGCCCACCGCCTCTCGACCATCCGCCATGCGGACCTGATCCTGGTGCTGGAGGACGGGCGGCTGGCCGAGAGCGGCACCCACGAGGCGCTGAGCGCGGGGGGCGGCCGCTACGCGCGTCTCCTCGCCGCCATGTGAGGACTCGATGAGATTGTCCGCTCGCCGTCATGCCGGGGGTTGCGCATCCCTGTCCCGGAGAGTAGATTCCGCCGTCATGAAAGCAGCCATGTTCCAGCGTTCCATTCCTCCCACCCAGGCGGCGGTGGTCGACATCGGCGCCCATTCGGTGCGCATGGAGATCGTGCAGTTCGCGGCCGACGGCACCCGCCAGACGCTCGAGGAGCTGTCGCATCCGATCCCCATCGGGCGGGACGTCTTCCGGCGCGGCGAGATCCTGCCCCGCAACATCAACCTGCTGGGCGAGATCCTGCGCGACTTCCGCACGCGCATGGACGAGTATGGGGTGAAGGTCTGCAAGGCCTTTGCGACCAGCGCGGTGCGCGAGGCGGTGAATCGCGACATCTTCATCAACCGCATCCGCCACCTCAGCGGCATCGAGGTGGAGGTGCTCGAGGCGCCGGAGGAGATCCGCCTGTTCTATCTGGCGGTCCGGAACGCCCTGCGCGCCCGGCACAGCCTGGCTGGACGCAATGCCGTGATCTGCATCATCGGCACCGGCTCGACCCAGATCTGCCAGGTCCGCAAGGGCAGCCTCCGCCATGCCGAGACCTATCGTCTCGGCACTCTGCGCATGATCGAGGAGATCGGCGGGGCGGGGCTCAGCTCGCGGAAGTTCAGCGACGTCATCGACACCTTTGTCCGCGGCTTGGTCGACGGGGTCGCGGAGAACGCAGGGGATGATCGTCCGGAGCTCTTTGTGGCGGTTGGGGCGACCGTGCGCGTCCTCACGGCGCTGGGCCGGAAGGTGCCCGAGCACGGGGTGCGGACGATCACGCGGCGCCAGCTCGAGGGGATTTCGCGGCGGGTCTCCGGAGGGCCGGCGGGCAAGCTGGCGGTGCGCTACCGGCTGTCCGACACGCTGGCGCAAAGCCTGGAGCCCTGCTGCCACCTGCTCGAGCATTTCCTCGACATCACCGCCGCCGAGCGGCTGGTGGTGCCGATGATCAGCACCCGCGATGCGATCATCGAAGACCTGGTCCGGGAGATTGCCGGCGAGACGGAGGATCCCTTTGCGCCGGAGATCCTGGCGGCCGCCCGCTTCGTCGGCGAGCAGTACCGCTACGATGCGGCCCATGCCGCGAATGTCGCCGACCATGCCCTGGCCCTGTTCGACGCGACCGCCGCGCTGCACGGCTGCGACGCCCGGAGCCGCCTGCTGCTGCATGTCGCCGCAATCCTCCACGACATCGGCCAGTTCGTCAACAACCGCTCCCATCACAAGCATTCCCACTACTTGGTCCTGAACAGCCAGTTGCCGGGGGTCTCGCCGCGCGAGCAGGCCTTGGTCGCGGCGATTGCCCGCTATCATCGGCGCGGCAAGCCCAAGCCTGCCCATGTCGAATACATGACCCTGACCTCGGAGGACCGGGCGATGGTCGCCAAACTGGCGGCGTTGCTGCGCATCGCCGACGCCCTCGACCGCTCGCACGAGCACCGCCTGGTCGACCCGCAGATCGCCTTCGACGAGGAGCGCCTGACCATCCGGTCGGGCGACCGCTCGGAGGATTTGACGGTCGAACGCCTGGTGATGAAGGGCAAGGCCGACCTGTTCGAGGACATCTTCGGGCTGCACGTGGTCCTGGAATAGCGGGCCGGCACGCGACAAGGAGGACCGGCAGCCATGCCGCGTCAGCGACAATACATCAACCGCGACCTGAGCTGGCTGGAGTTCGACGCCCGGGTCCTGGACGAGGCGGCGGATCCCGGCAATCCCCTGCTGGAGCGGCTGAAGTTCATCGCCATCTTCAGCAGCAACCTTGACGAGTTCTTCATGGTGCGGGCGGCGGGGGTGCGCCAGCAGGTCGTCAACCGCAGCGTCTCGACCGACCCGTCGGGCCTGACCCCGGAGCGGCAGATGGCCGCGATCCGCCGCCGGGTGCTCGCCCTGGTGGCGCGCCAGTACCGCTACCTGGATCGGGCGCTGGCCGATCTGGCCGCCTGCGGCATCCGCCTGCATCGCCCGGGGGCGCTGCCGCGCCGGCAGCAGGACGAGCTGCGCAAGCACTTCACCGCCAACATCCAGCCGGTGCTGACGCCGATCGCGGTCGATCCCAGCCATCCTTTCCCGAACCTGGGCAACTGCGTGATCCAGGTGGCCGTGCGGCTGCAGTCCCCGGATCGCCGCAAGCCGATCCACGCCTTTGTCGAGGTGCCGTCCTCGCTGCCGCGCTTCGTGCCCGTGGCGCTGGGGGGAGACCGCCAGGACTTTGTCCTGCTCGAGGAGGTGGTCATGGCCCATCTCGACACCCTGTTCGCCGGCTGCGAGATCCTCGACCGCTTCGCCTTTCGGCTGACCCGGGACATGGACTTCACGATCGACGAGGAGGGGGTCCGCGACCTGCTGGTGCACATCGAGAAGAAGCTGATCCACCGGCGCCGTCGGGCACCGATCCGGCTGGAGTTGCCGAAGGGCTGCCGGGGGCCGTTGGCTGCCTGGCTGCGGGCCCATTGCGGGCTGACCCCCGAGGAGACGTACACGCTGCCCGGGCCGCTCCACCTGAAGACGCTCTTCGAGCTGATCGGCAAGATCCGGCGTCCGGATCTGTCCGAGCCGGAATGGCCGCCCCTGCCGGTCCCCGGCCTGCCCGAGCACGGCTCGGTCTTCGCCGCCCTGCGCCGCCAGGGCTGCGTCGCCAACTACCTGCCCTATCAGACGTTCGACCCGCTGGTGCGGATGCTCGAGGAGGCGGCGGCCGATCCCGAGGTGCTGGCGATCAAGCAGACGCTCTACCGGGTGAGCGGCAACTCGCCGGTGGTCAACGCTCTGG
>CAZBDL010000074.1:0-11118 GCA_964490525.1 uncultured Victivallales bacterium
TGGGGCATGGGGCATGGGGCATGGGGGAGCGGGGAGCGGGGAGCGCCCGGTGTCGGGAGTCGGGAGTCGGGAGTCGGGAGTCGGGAGTCGGGAGTCCTTCCCCCGGCGCAGCCCAGTGCCAATGTAGCGAACAAAGCCAAATGCAGCGGCGCCACGGCAGGGGGGGGCTTCGGGAGACAGAGGTTCGCCCCCGCGGCCTGCTCTGAGCCTGTCGAAGGGGGAGCGGGGGCGTCAGTCGCCTTTGCGGCGTCGGTCGTAGTCGTCCTGGCTGAGGAGTTCGCCAATCGTGTCCTTCGGCGATGCATACCAGTGCCAGAGGATTTCGTCGGTCTCGGTGACGACCAGCCGGCTGTCGCTTTCACTGCGCAGGTCGACGGCATAGGTGACGCGGCGCTCGGCGAGGGGGCGGCCGAGGTCGTCGCGGGAGACGAGGACGCCGCCGGTGGTGGTGTAGGTCGTCGTGGTGCCGTGGCGCAGGCGTCGCCAGCCGTCCGGCCTGCCGTCGGCGGTGTAGAGATATTCGTCACGCCAGTCCTTCCGGGGAAACAGGAAGGCATCGGTATACCGGTCAGCGGCGGCCGCGTAGTCCACGGCGAGGAGGCGATTGTCCTCTCCGTAGATGCGCTGCTCGTTGGCGGGGAACATGAAGGAGACGAAGCCCGGTGCCGAGAAATGGATGCCGTTATGGACGAAGACGCCGATGTCGACGCGTGGCGAGTCGATGGGGGATCCCGGGAAGGCCGGTTGGCTCTCATGGTGGCCGACGATGATCTCGGCCCGCGCGCCCGCCGGGTCGAGGGTGCGGATGGTGATCTTCTGCGGGTCGCCGCGCAGGATTACCCAGTGGTAGGTCAAGGGGCGCCGATTCGGGTCGAGGCTCTTTTCCGCGCTGACGACGATGCGGAAGTCGTGCCGGGGGGAGCGCATGGTGCGCGCGATGGCGCAGGGCGTGTCCAAGATCCGCTGTCCGGCGGTGACCGGGTCGAAATAGTCGATGCCATGACGCACGGCATCCTCCTCGGTCACCTCGATTTGCACCAGCGGCGGGACGGACTCAATGGTCATCGCCTGGGCCATGACGGCCATGGCCTCGGCGTTGATCTGCGCCTCGGCGAAGACCGTCGGATGCGCCTTGCCCGAGAGGTAGTCCTCGGGGTGGCCGTCGATGCCGTGCCGGGTGCGGCGGAAAATCATCTGGACGGTCGGCATCAGCAGGCCCGCCTGGACGAGGGCCCGCTTGATTTCCGGACGGAAGGCGGCCATGGTGGTGGCCACGGCATGGAGGAAGGGGCGGTCGGATCCGGAAGACCCTTGGGAGACAATGACATATGGGGTATTGGCGGGGAAGGTGTCGCCCTTGCCGCCTTCGGCGACGGGGTCATGGTCGCGGTGCTCGGGATAGACATAGAGGTGGTTCTGCCGGTAGTGCAGGTATGAGAGGGCGGCACCGTTGCCGGCCACCTGGAGGATGCGGGCCAGGCTGCGGTGACCGGCCAGCGAGGCGTTGCCGATGACGGGGTGATTGAAGAGGATGGCATGGGTGACGCCGCGGTGCAGTCCGGCAGCCTTGGCCGCGTCGTCGTAGCGGATCGGGGTGAGTTGCGGGAAGTCCTCGATGCGCAAGGTGGAATGGCCGTCATCGCGGTTGTCGTAGAGGTCGCCATGGTTGCCGGCGGCGGTTCCCGCGGCGTGCCATTGGCGGATCAGCTCGCTGGCCGTGCCGTTGCCAAGGACCGGCGCCCCGGGCGCTGCCGTCGCGTCCGGCAGCGCGAAGAGGCAGGCGAAGAATCCGGGCTGGGGAATCCAGGCAGTGTTCGCGGCGGTGACCCAGGCGGCGCCGTCGCGAAGCTCGCCAGGCACCGGCTGATGCCTTGGCTTAGGTGGCGGCAAGTCCTTGGCCGCCTTGATGATGTCGGCATAGCGGGAGTCGCCGCGGATGCCGTCGAGATCCCCGTCCCCGGCGATGTGATCAAGATCGCGAAAGCCGAGCGCGACCGCTTGGTCGAGGGCATCGAGGGCTGCTGCCGCCAGGCCTTGGCGGGAGAGGGCGCAGGCCAGGTTGTATCGCCACGCGGGATCTTCGGGGAGGAGGGCCAGCGCGTCGCGGCAGATGGTCGCCATGGCGGGCCAGTCCTGGGCGGCGGCCGCCTGGGCCATGCGGGCCATGAGGTGCTGGGTCTCCGCCTGGATCCGGGGCATGTCGAAGACGTTGACGGCGTGGACCGGTTCTGGTTTGGATTCGGGGAGCGGCGTGGCTGCGGGGGCGGCGTCCTCGGCCAGCGTCACGATGCTGGCGAGGAGCAGCGCCAGGACGCGAATGCCGGGCGCGATCCGTTTCATGGCGATTTCTCGGAGAGAGGGTTGGGGCACGGTGGAGGTGCTGTTGCGGGGGGAAGAAAACGGCCCGGCAGGTCGTGCCGGGCCGATGGACAATCGTCGTGTCAGGCGCCGCTTACTGATTTGGCACCTTGATGATGCTGAACGGGGCCAACTTGCCATCGGCGGCGACGCCGGGATTGGCCTTGCGCAGGTCCTCGACCTTCATGCCATAGAGGTCCGCGACGCTCTGGAGGTTCTCGCCGGGAAGGACCTGGTGCTCGCTGAAGGACTCGGCCGACTTGACGAGGTCGTCGATGGCCTGGTCGGCGGCCGGCGTGGCGGCCGGCGTGGCGGCCGGCGTGGCGGTCGGCGTGGCGGTCGGCGTGGCGGCCGGCGTGGCGGTGCCAGGAGGCGTGGTGGCGTCTTCCATGTCAAGCTCGCGGAGCAGGGCGTCGATGTCGTCGTCGGCCGTGGCGGCGGGCTTGTCGCCCGGCAGCGGGGCATAGAGGTCGTCGATCGCCGGGCTGGCAGGCTTGGCGGTGGTGGCCGGTGTCGGGGCGGGCTTGGCGGCGGTGGCCGCCGGCCCCTTGCCGCCGGGGATGTTCAGCTTCTGGCCGACCTGGAGGGGCTTCTCGACGCTCATGCCGTTGGCGGCGGCAAGATCCTTGGTGGTGGTCCCGAACTTGCGAGCGATGAGCCACAGGGAGTCGCCCTTCTGCACGGTGTAGGCCCCGTCGCCGGGGAGAGGCTGGGGCTTGATGCCGCTTCCGCCCGCCGTCGTCGGAGCCGGGGAGGCCTTCTTGATCGGGGGCAGTTGGTCGGCGGGGATCAGGGCGCCGCCCGGGGGAATACGCAGGGTGCTGCCGACACGCAGGGGCTTGGCAGCATCGGCGTTGTTGAAGGCGATCAGCTCCTGGTGGCTGACGCCATACTGGCGGGCAATTTTCCAGTAGGAGTCGCCGGCCTTAACCGTGTAGGAGATCAGCTCCGGCTCGAGGACGATTTCGGGGGCCGGCGGCAAGGCCGCGGGGGTGGCGAACTCAGGCATCGGGGCGAGGGGATCGGCGACCACGGCGGGCTGCATGCTGGGTGCCGGAATGTATGGCCGGTTCTGCAGGACTTCAGGCTTGCTGGTGCAGCCTCCAGTCAAGACGACAACCCCGGCGACGGCGAGATGCAGGGCGACGACGCCTGCAAAGACGACTGCGATTCTGCTGCCCTTCACGGTGAGATCCTCCTTTGGATGATTTGGCCGAACCGTTCCCCGCGCTCTTGATAGTCCCTAAACATGTCCATGCTGGCGCATCCCGGCGACAGCAGGACGACATCGCCGGGCGTCGCCTGGGCGGTGGCGCCGAGCACTGCCTCCTCGAACGAGTCGCAGCAGGTACAATGTATAACATCATTCCAGCAACTTGCCAACCGATTTCGCGCAAGTCCCACGAGGAAAGCGCATTTTATTTTTTGGGCGGCCTCGCGGACGGGGCGGAAGTCCATGTCTTTGTCGAGTCCGCCGGCGACCAGGCAGACATTGCGGTCGCCGCCGACGGTCGCGAGGGCCCGCACGACGGCATCCGGATTGGTCGCCTTGGAGTCGTTGACGAAACGGATGCCTCGCCACTCGGCGACGGTCTCCAGGCGGTGCCGTCCGGGGCGGAATTCGCCGGCCGGGCCGCGCAGGCGTGCCAGGGGCAGGCCGGTGGCGCCGTGGACGATGGCGGCGGCGGCCATCAGGTTCTCGGCATTGTGGGTGCCGACGAGGCGGGTCTCGGCCAGGCGGCAGAGGGTTTCCGTCTGGCCGTCCGGCGTGCGGTGGACGATCCGGTCGCCGTCCAGGTGCCAGTCGGCGGCGAGGGTGTCGCTGGCGAAGGTAGCCGGGGCCGGGCGCCCGGGGAAGGCCCGCTGCCACCACGGCAGGAGGTCGTGGCGCAGAAGGCATTGCCGCGGGTCGGCGATGGCCGTGAAGAGCCGCAGCTTGGTCATGGCGTAGTCCGCGAAGTCGGGATGGCGGTCCTGATGGTCGGAGGTGATGTTGAGCAGCGCCGCCGCCGTCGGCACGAACCCGGCGCCATGCTCAAGCTGGAAGGAGCTGACCTCCACGACCAGCAGGTCCAGTTCGGGACGGTCCAGGGCGACCCGGCTGAGCGGGTGCCCGATGTTGCCGGCGGCCAGGGCGCGCAGGCCGCATCCGTTCAGGAGGTGGGTGGCCAGTTCGACGGTCGTGGTTTTGCCGTTGGTGCCGGTGACGGCGATCATCGGCCAAGGGCAGGCGGCCGCGCCGAAGGCCAGTTCCCCGACCAGCGGCATGCCGGACGCTTCGGCGCAGCGGCGGAGCGGCGAGGCCGTCGGCAGGCCGGGGCTGATGACGATGCGGTCGGCGGCGGGTAGCGCCGCGTCGCGCCAGCCGGGCACGACCGCGAACCGCGCGGCGTTGGCGTCGCGGTATTCGCGGAGCGCCGGTGAATCTCCCTCGTCAAGCGCAATAACTTCGGCGCCAAGGGCATAGGCAAGCTCTGCCGCCGCCTTGCCGCTGCGTCCGAGGCCGAGCACGAGGATCCGTTCGCCCGGGGCCGCCTGGGCATGGGGATGGCCATGAGGGGGGAGGGGCATGGCGTGAGGCGTCCGGGGCGTGAGGGTGATGGGCGGTGCGCTTGTCGCGGATGGTTCCGGCGGTGGCGTGGCATACTATAGGCCGGGATCGCCGGGAGCAAGGCCACCGGGGAAATTTCTTGTGGAGGTTGAGGGGATTTCGATGCCGCGCCTTCATCGGCGCCCTTTGCATTCCGTCGGTGTGGGGGGTATGGTAGGAACAGTCGTTCGGAAATGCATGAACCGCAACAGGAGAAGGAGGCACGTCATGACGGACACGATGAAGGGCGTCGAGACGAAGGAGCTTCGCGAGAAGTACGATGGCCTGAAGAAGGACGTCGCGGAGATTGCCAAGCTGCTGAAGGACGAGACGACGAGCCGGGTGAGCAAGTTGAGCCAGGATGGCGTCGACTGGGCGAAGGAGCATCCCGGGATCACCATCGGGATCGTGGCGGGCTTGGCCGCGGGCGTGGGCTTTCTGCTGGGACTGCTGGTCGGCAAGCGCAGCTGACGACGGTCGGCGCAAGGTGAGCGTCGCCTGCGGCTGGGCTTGCCCCGGCGAGGGTGAACGTCGCCTTGGC
The DNA here is from genome assembly GCA_964490525.1 of uncultured Victivallales bacterium. Classification (GTDB taxonomy): domain Bacteria; phylum Verrucomicrobiota; class Lentisphaeria; order Victivallales; family CAZBDL01; genus CAZBDL01. The sequence goes on from CAZBDL010000074.1 coordinate 5,490, forward strand.
GTGGACATTCCTCCTCGAGGCGGCGAACCGAGATGATGTCCGGTTCCGCCCCGGGGGGATTTTTCGTACAACCACGGTTTTAGCTCACCACGGGAGCGACGAGAATCATGCCTGAATCCGGAAGCCAGGAAGAGGGGGGGGTCGTCGACCGCCTGACGCGGGCCCTGCATCATGGAGTGGCGGCGGCACGTTGCTTTGTGGCGCTCCTGGGGGCGGAGGCGGCGGCGGCGGTGAACCGGGTGGCGCGTCGGGTGGTGATCGTGGCGGGGCTGGTGTTTGCGGCCTTGCTTTCGGTGCTGTTTGTCCTCTGGGGGGCGGCGCAAATGCTGAACGAATGGCTCGGGCGTCCCGGCCTGGGCCAGGTGCTGGTGGGGATGGCGGTGCTGCTGCTAGTGGTCTTGGCCTTGGGCCTGATGGGGGATGATGTCGGGGACAAGGGCCATGGGGACGACGATGATGGTCAGTGACCTGAGCCAGGAGTCGGCATCGGCGCTACGGTCCCGCATGCACGGGCATGTCGCGGCGGCGCGTGACGAGTTGCGCGGGTGCGGCACGGCGATCCGCGCGGAGTTGCGGCCGGGCAATCTGGTTCGGCGTCACCCTTGGGTTGCGGCCGCGGTCGCGGGCGGTGCCGGGCTGCTGCTGACGCAATTGCTGTTGCGCCGTCGTCGCGCGGTCTTGGCCGCTGCGGCGGTTCCCGTGGTGGCGGCCACGGTCGGCAAGGGGACCTGGCTGGCCGGCAAGGTGGCTGGCTTGGCCTTCTCGGCCGGGCAGCGGCTGCTCGTGCCCTTGGTGGTGGGGGCGGTGACCCGGCGGATGGCGCGGGGTGGCGGCGGCGCGCGGCCGGTGATCGGCGATCGGTGATCGGCAATCGGTGATCGGTGATCGGTGGGCAGTGGTAGGGGATCCTGGCGCGATGGCGAAGATGTGCACAGAACGGATTGCCGATGCGGCGGGCATGGCGGCCATGGTCCGCGACATTGCCGCCGCGGTGGTGGCCGAATTTCCCGGCGAGGCATTGGCCGAGGTGGCCCTGCTGGGCATCCAGCTCAACGGGGTGCCCCTGGCGGGACGCCTGGCGGCGGAGATCGAGCGGCGCACCGGTTGTCGTCTGCCGGTCGGGACGCTGGATATCAGCATGTACCGTGACGATATCGGGCGGCGGCGGAAGTTGACCCAGCTCAACCCGACAGAGATCCCCTTCGATCTTGAGGACCGGGCGATGGTGGTGGTGGACGACGTCCTGCACACGGGGCGCACGATCCGGGCGGCGCTGGATGCGGTCACGGACTTCGGGCGTCCGCGGCTGATCCGCCTGGCGGTGCTGGTTGACCGCGGGGGACATGAGTTTCCGATCCGGGCGGACTATGTGGGGCGGACGATCGATCCGCCGCGCGCTGCCCTGGTTCGAGTCGAGTGGATGGACACCCATGGGCGCGAGGGCGTCACCGTGAGCACGGCGGCGGCGTCCCGGCCGGCACCTCGGCGGCGGAGGCGGCGATGAGCAACTGGACGCGGAAGGACCTGCTGAACCTGTACGACCTCTCGGCGGCGGAGATCGTGACGATCCTGGACACGGCGGCGGAGTTCAAGAAGGTCTCCGAGCGCCGCGTCAAGAAGGTGCCGGCCTTGCGGGGGCGCACGGTGGTAAACTTCTTTGTCGAGCCGAGCACGCGGACGCGCATCTCGTTCGAACTGGCGGAGCAGCGGCTGAGCGCGGACATCATCAACGTGGCGGCCTCGGGCAGCAGCCTGAGCAAGGGCGAGACCCTGCTCGACACGGCGCGCAACATCGAGGCGCTGCAGGCGGACATCATCGTCATGCGCCATGCCGCGGCCGGGGCACACATCTTCCTGGCGCGCCACCTGCGCTGCGGCATCGTCAACGCGGGCGACGGGGCGCACAGCCACCCGACCCAGGCGCTGCTCGACCTCTTCACCATCCGCGAGCGCAAGGGCCGCATCGCCGGGCTGCGCGTGTCGATCCTCGGCGACATCCTGCACAGCCGGGTGGCGCGCAGCAACATCTGGGGGCTGCTCAAGCTGGGCGCGGAGGTGACCATCGGCGGCCCGGCCTCGCTGGTCCCGCGGGACTTCGAGAAGCTCGGCGTGCGCGTCTGCCACAACCTGCGGGATGCGGTGGCGGGGGCGGACGTGGTGAACCTGCTGCGCATCCAGCACGAGCGCCAGAAGACCTCGTACTTCCCGAGCATCGGCGAGTATGCCAGCGTCTTCGGGCTGAACCCCGAGACCGTGCGGATGTGCAAGCCGGACGCGATGATCATGCATCCTGGGCCGATCAACCGGGGCGTGGAGATCGATTCGAGCATCGCCGACGGGCCGCGGTCCGTGATCCTCCAGCAAGTGACCAACGGCCTCGCCGTGCGCATGGCCGTCCTCCATCTGATTGCGGGGTGCCTGCCATGAGCAAGATGCGCGAATACCTTCTCCGCGGGGCGCGGGTGATCGATCCGGCGCGCGGGATCGACGCCGTCGCCGAGGTGGCGGTCAAGGACGGGCGGATCGTCGCCCGCAAGGCCTGCGGCAAAACGGCGACGGTGATCGACCTGCGCGGCAAGGTGGTGGCCCCCGGGTTCATCGACCTGCATGTCCACCTGCGCCAGCCCGGCGGCAACCAGAAGGAGAACATCCGCACCGGCACCATGGCGGCGGCGGCCGGGGGATTCTCGGCGGTGGTGGCGATGCCCAACACCACCCCGCCCGCGGACAATCCCGGGGCGATCGAGTACTTGCGCCGCCATGCCGAGCGCGAGGGCATGGTCCGCGTCCTGGCCTGCGGCTGCCTGACCAAGGGCTCCCTCGGCGAGGAGATGACCGGCATCGGCGGCCTCAAGAAGGCCGGGGTGGTGGCGCTCTCGGACGACGGCCGCTGCGTCCAGAACCACGAGCTGATGCGCCACATCCTGGAATATTCCCGCACCTTCGGCCTGACCATCCTCGACCATTGCCAGGAGGACTCCCTGAGCGCGGGCGGGGTGATGCATGAGGGCTATCAGTCGACCCTCCTCGGATTGCGCGGCATGCCCGCCGCCGCCGAGGAGATGATGATCGTGCGCGACATCATCCTCGCCGAGATGACCGGCGGCAAGATCCACATCCAGCATGTCAGCACGGCGGGCGGCGTGCGCATGCTGCGCGACGCCCGGCGGCGCGGGGTGGCGGTCACGGCCGAGGTCACGCCGCATCACATCGCCCTGACCGACGAGTTACTCCGCTCCTTCGACACCGACTACAAGGTCAATCCGCCGCTGCGCTCCGAGGAGCATCGCCGCGCCTTGCTGAAGGGATTGAAGGACGGGACGATCGGGGTCATCGCCACCGACCATGCCCCCCACACGCCGACCGAGAAGATGGTCGAGTTCGACTACGCCCCCTTCGGCATCCTCGGCCTGGAGACGGCCGTGCCGGTGTGCCTGACCGAGCTGCTCCACAAGCGGGTCCTCGACCTGCCGTCCCTGGTCGCGAAGTTCACCACCGGGCCGGCGGAAGTCCTTGGCCTGGAGATGGGCACTCTCGAGGAGGGACGCCCGGCGGACATCACCATCCTCGATCCCGACGCCGCCCACGTCATCGACCGTGACACCTTCCTGTCGCGCTCCCGCAACACCCCGTTCCATGGCTACCGCGCCACCGGCCGGGTCGAGGCGACGATCGTCGACGGCGATGTCGTCTTCAGCCGCCTCAAGGGCGTCCCGGGGAAGATTCAGGCCAATGCCTGAGATGGCATGCCTGCCGGTCACCGTCGGCGGACGAGGCACGACGCCTTGACGCCACAACGCCATAGCGCTACTGTGTTGTCGTCGATGGAGAAGGGAGATGGCCGTCATGACCACCTTGACCAAGCGGGCGACCGTATACCTTGAGCCGGATCTGCACAAGGCGCTGCGCCTGAAGTCCGTCGAGACATCGCGGTCCCTGTCGGAACTGCTCAACGAGGCGATTCGCGACGACCTGGCCGGAGACGCCGACGACTTGGCGGCTTTCGCTGCCCGGAAGAACGAGCCGGCCATGGCGTTCGAGGACTTCGTGAAGGAGCTCAAGCGCCATGGGAAAATATGAGATCCGTGTCCGCAGGTCGGTTGGCAAGGATCTCGACGGCATCCCGAAGCGCGATGTCCGGCGGATCATCGCCGCCATTGGTGGTCTGGCGGACGATCCACGCCCACCGCAAGCCAAGAAGCTTTCCGGGGCGGAAAAATATCGCTTGCGGTGCGGGGTTTACCGTGTGCTCTACGAAATTCAGGACGACATCCTGGTGGTGTGCGTCGTGACCGTCGGCCATCGGAAGGACGTGTATCGCTAACCTCAACCGTCTTGTTAGGGAGCCGTTGCCATGTCCCGTAAGCTTCCCGCCATCGACCGTGCCCGGATGCGGACGCTGGTGCGCCTGGCGCTCGACGAGGACCTGGGCGAGCGCGGCGATGTGACCAGCGACGCGGTCGTCCCGGCGGACCTGGCGGCGACGGCCCTGCTGGTGGCCCGAGAGGACTGCGTCTGCGCCGGCCTGGCGGTGGCCGAGGCGGTCTTCCAGGCCGTCGACCCCGGCATTGCCTTGCGCACGAACGTGCACGACGGCGACCATTGTCCGTCCGGAACCGTGCTGGCCGAGGCCACCGGGCCGGCCCGCGGCCTGCTCACCGCCGAGCGCACCGCCCTGAACTTCCTGCAGCGCCTCTCCGGCATCGCGACGGTGTCGGCCGAGGCCGTGCGCCTCGCCGGCCAGAACCTGCGCATCCTCGACACGCGCAAGACGACGCCCGGCTGGCGCAACCTCGAGAAATATGCCGTGGCCTGCGGCGGGGCCGACAACCATCGCGTCGGCCTCCACGACCGGGTCGTGATCAAGGACAACCACCGCGAGCTGGCCGGCCTGGCCGGGCCCGGCGGCATCCAGCGCGCCGTCGCCGCCGCCCGCGCCCTCCACCCCGACCTGCTGGTGGAGGTCGAGGCCGACACCCTGGACGATGTCGACGAGGCCCTCGCCGCCGGGGCCGACTGGATCCTCCTCGACAACATGTCCGACGACGAGATGGCCGCCGCCGTGCGCCGGGTCGCCGGACGGGCCAAGCTCGAAGCCAGCGGCGGTATCGGGCCGCGCCGTCTGCCCGCCATCGCCAAGCTCGGCGTCGACGCCGTCTCCCTCGGCGCCATCACCCACTCCGCCCGCGCCGTCGACATCGCCATGGATATCAGGGGAAAATCCTAAATACGAAATACGAAATACGAAACATGAAATCCGAAATCCCGCCACGGCGGGACAAGTCCGAAGCACGAAACTGGATTGTTCATAAAAGGTTTCTGGCGTCCCTTCGGGACTCGGGTCATTGTTGCTGGTTTTCACATTGGAGGATGGAGCCCCGAAGGGACGGCATCCGCCAAAAGCGGAGCAGGGCGTGAGCCCTGGGCCTGGAGTTTGGCACAACTCGGTGTTTCACATGGGTGATTTGACCACGACATGTTCTGCGCAGCCCTCGCTGGAGTGGTCTTTGGCGTGCGGCGGCCCTGCGCCGCTTTGGCTTTCGGACGGTGTCCAAGCATGTCGCAGTACGCGATTGGGCTGGCGAATTGGTTCTGCGAAAAACCAAAGCGGCGCAGGGCCGCCGCACGC